>JANXRT010000109.1 GCA_025356735.1 Acetobacteraceae bacterium
GTGATCGGCGTCACCTTGCAGCTCTATGACCACGGCCAGGCGACCAGACGACGTGGCGCGTGCTGTGCCGGCGAGGATATTCATGACGCCCGGCGAGTCGCGGACAAGCTTGGCATAGCGCATTACGTGATCGACGCGGAAAGCCGGTTCCATGAAGCGGTGATCTCCGAGTTCGCAGCGAGCTACGCGGCGGGAGAGACCCCAGTACCTTGCATACGCTGCAACCAGAGCGTGAAGTTCAAGGATCTTTCGACGTTGGCTCGGGGCCTGGGTGCCGAGCGCCTGGCAACCGGGCACTACGTGCGCCGGGTGGAGGGGCGGGACGGAGCGGAATTGCACCGCGCCGTCGATGCGACGCGCGACCAGAGCTGGTTCCTGTTCGCGACGACACGCGATCAACTCGATTTTGCGATGTTCCCGCTGGGTGAAATGCCGGGCAAGGCGGAAGTTCGGGCGCAAGCAGCTCGGCTCGGCCTGGCCGTGGCGGATAAGCCGGACAGCCAGGACATCTGCTTCGTGCCGGCCGGCAGCTATGCCGACGTGGTTGCCCGACTACAGCCGCACGCCATGGCGGCAGGCGACATTGTGGACACGGGCGGGCGGTTGGTTGGGCGCCATGACGGTATTGGTCGATACACGATCGGACAAGGCAAACGGCTGGGGGACGCGACGATCCTGAATGGCGAGCGGCAGGTTGTGGTGGCTACTGAGCCCGCAACACGGCGGATTGTGGTCGGGCCACGCGGCAGCACGGGCCACGAGATCCATGACATCCGCCTGTCGGAGACCAACTGGCTGATCCCGGTGCCGGATGGCGCCATCGAGACGCAGGTAAAGCTTCGAGCCGGAGAGCCGACGCAACCGGCCATGGTCACGCCAACGTCATGGGGCGCGCGGGTGCGGCTGGCACGGGCGGTGCTGCCGGCACCGGGGCAGGCGTGCGTGTTCTATGAGGGCACCCGCGTGCTAGGCGGCGGGTTCATCCGCCGTGCCGACTGGCAGGTTCCGGACGCGCTGCCGGTCGTCGGTTGACGGCATATGACGGGAAGGCTATTCCGCCGCCTCCGGTCTGATGGCGGCGTAGCTCAGCGGTAGAGCAGGGGAATCATAATCCCTTGGTCGGTGGTTCAAATCCGCCCGCCGCTACCATTCGCGATCTTGTCGCGGTACTCGGTCAAACAAGCCCGTCCGGAGATTGAGATGTCCGCTTCCGCCCTCGACTCTAGCGTGTTCCAGGACATTTTCGGCACCGCCGCGATGCGCCACATCTTCTGCGACGTCACGCGGACGCAGTACTATCTCGACATTGAGGCGGCGCTGGCCCGGGTACAGGGCCGAATGGGCATCATCCCCGCCAATGCGGCGGAGGAAATCTGCCGCCACTGCGATGCATCAAGCTACGATATGGCGTTGCTGAAGAGCCAGACGGAACGGATTGGCTATCCGATTCTCCCCGTCGTGCAGCAGCTGGTGGCGAAATGCCGTGACGGCCTTGGCGAGTGGTGCCATTGGGGCACCACTACGCAGGACATCACTGACACCGCGTCGGTGATGCAGATCCGGGATGCGTTGCGGCTTGTGGAGGCCGATCTTCGTACCATCGCCGGCGCTTTGGCCGATCTGGCGCTGAAACATCGAGACACGCCGATGGCCGGGCGCAGCAATCTGCAACAGGCGACGCCGATCACCTTCGGCTACAAATGCGCCGTGCTTCTTGCTGGCTTTCAGCGTCACCTTGAACGATTGGAGCAAATGCGGCCGCGCGTGCTGGTCGGCGAGTTTGGTGGCGCTACCGGCACCCTGGCCTCACTCGGCAGTTCCGGGCTGGAAGTGCAGCACGCGTTGATGGAGGAACTCGGCCTGGGTCAGCCAGACATCGCCTGGCACACGATGCGCGATCGTATCGCCGAGGTCGGATGTTTTCTTGGACTGGTGACCGGCACCCTTGGAAAAATATCGATGGATGTAAAGCTGATGATGCAGACCGAGGTCGGGGAGGTTTTCGAACCTTTCGCCGAGGGCCGCGGCAGCAGCAGCACCATGCCCCAGAAACGCAACCCCATCTCGTCCAACTACATCCATGCCTGTGTTGCCATGGTGCGTCAAAACGTGGCCGCCTTGCTCGATGCGATGGTCGAGGATCATGAGCGGTCGACCGGGCCGTGGCAGATCGAATGGATTGCCGTGCCGGAAATCTTTCTTCTTGCCGCCGGGGCTCTCAATCAAGCGAAATTCCTTGTCAGCGGGTTAGAGGTTGATCCGGCCCGGATGCGGCGCAACCTGGATATTACTGGCGGGCTGATAGTGTCGGAGGCCGTGATGATGGGCCTGGCCCCAACGCTCGGCCGCCAGCGTGCGCATGATCTGGTTTATGACATCTGCCGTGAGGTAACTGCCGGGAACGCCAGCTTTCTTGACCTGCTGGCCGAGCATGCGGAAATCCGACCGCATTTGAATCGTGAGGCATTAGTGAAACTACTTGATCCCGCGAACTATTGTGGGCTTTCAGGCGTTATGGTGGATCGAGTGCTGGAAAATCAGAAGCACGTCTGATCGACGGCACCGGGCAGCCGACACGGCCAAATCGTCGAAGCAAATACCTAAACGTATCAGGTAACAGCTACGGCTGCTCGGACTAGAACCGCACTTTGAACGTCACTGCGTTGGAAAAACCTCTTAGTGCCGCACGGCGGTAGCCGTTCTTTTCTGAGAATTGATAGCTATAGGGCCGGCAGACAATTTCATTGCGAAAGCGTGAGACCCATGGCGGAGAGATGTTGACGCAAAAGTGTTGATTGTTGATCATCGTAAAGTGATATTTTACTTTGCATAAGCTGAATAAATAATAATCCGCAACCCAGGGTGCCAAGCTGTTCGAGTTAGACCATCAAATTTACAGCGAACTGGCGTTTCAAGGGAGAACCAATGAACAGATTGGAATGGTTAAAAGACAAACTCCCGGAGGCTGCGAAAGCCAACGGCGAGCGTCGGCGGCCTGGCAGACCCGAAGCAATCCATCGCGCGTTGGTCGGTATGCTTCGTGCGCCCGCAGGACAGCCGCTGTCTGAAATAAAAGGTGTCGCGGCGATAACTGATTTGCCGGTGGATGACAGGCGAGTGGCGAAGGGAATATCCACCGCCGCTTTGTTCAGCACAATTTTATGGACGGCGATCGTTGGCGGCGTGTGGCTGTTGCACCGCCAGCTTGGCTGATCTTCGTATTTCGGCTCGCAAGACCGTCACGTGATTCCACCAGCAGGGGCCGGGCGAGCGCGTTGGTTGTAAAGCATCTTAGCACGACGCTCTCGTTCTTCAGCCGATAAACTCGCTGGATCCTCCGCGAAGCTCGCACCCACAGCCATACCTCGTGCCACCGCAGGCCGGTTCATTAATTCTGTAAGCCAGCGTTTGAGGTAGGGAAACTCCTCAATATCCTGGCCTTGGGCCTTCCAGTTGACGCTCCACGGGTAGCTGATCATGTCGGCAATCGTATATTGGTCGCCGGCCAGATAGCGTCGATCGCACAGCCGGTTGTTGAGCACGCCATACAGGCGATTGGCCTCGTCGGTGAACCGGCGGATAGCGTAGGACTGGTCTCCTTTATCCTTGCCCAAGCGCAGAAAATGTCCGGTTTCGCCTAATTTCGGGCCTTGGTTGGCCATTTGCCAGATCAGCCACTGAACGACGTCGGCCCGACCGCGCACATCCGCTGGCAGAAACCTTCCGGTTTTCTCCGCAAGATACAGCATGATAGCGCCCGACTCGAAGACGCTGAGTGGGAGTCCGCCATCCGCAGGGTCATTATCGACCAGAACCGGCATGCGATGATTGGGATTGATCTTCAGGAATTCGGCGGTGAACTGGTCTCCGCGCCCGATATTGCACGGAATGACATTAAACGGCAGGCCGAGCTCCTCGAGCAGGATCGTCACCTTTTTGCCGTTCGGCGTGGGCCAGAAATGGAGGTCGAGCATGGCAGTGCCTTCGTGCAGATGAACTGGACCACACGACCTTAGCGGGCATGCCCACGAACACCAATCTTAGTTGACAGCCGCGGTGATATGCTGCGGATTACCTGGGAACGGTCGCAACAGGGGTCATGTCGGAGCAAAACTCGCGGTCATTTGGACGGGAGGAGGTTGCGCGGCCGACGTCGAGACCCACCGATGCGCCAGCCAACGCCGTAGCCGTTCGCGCGGCACTGAGGCATCGATATTCACTGATGCCACACATCCTCGACTTCGCCGAGTTCCCGCGGTGGTCCGGCGCCAGAGTTTTAGAAATTGGCTGCGGCGCGGGGCTGGACGGCGTGTCGTTCGCGCGGGCGGGCGTCGAGTACACCGGGCTGGATATTTCGCGAGCTGCGCTGACGGTGGCGCGGCGCGCTTTTGACTGGATGGAGGTCGACTGCAACCTGGTGCACGCGGATGCGGCGCATCTCATGCAGAACGTGCGCCAGGCGTCGTTTGACCTGATCTATTGCTTTGATGCCTTGCAGGAGATGGACGACCCGGAAGAAGTCATTCGCCAGGTGCGTCGCGCGATCCGCCCGACCGGAGAGTTCCGGCTGATGCTGCCGGCACGGAATTCCTGGGCAGTGGCGGTTGGTGACACCAATGACGGCTTTTCAAAAACGCAGGCGAGGGCGTTGTTGCGTGCCAACGACTTCGCCGCGATGTCGATCGCCCAGGATTATATTTTTCCATATGAACCTGGCAACCCGGAGCGTCGCCTACCCTGGTTCGAAGCGATGACGCCGGCGATGTTCAGGAAGCTGGAGCAGAGCTTCGGCACCCATTTGCTGATTAAGGCTCAGCCTTCCTGATACAGACTGCATGGGCAGCAAGCTTGGGCTCTGCCCAAACCCGCTAAGGGGCCGTCGCCCCTTGGATCCCCTTCACTTAAGTTAGGCGCCCGGGGCGCTACCCCGGCGGGGCCCCACCCTTCCTAGTTCTTTGCTTTGTCCACCAAAGCGTTCTTAGAAATCCAAGGCATCATAGCCCGCAATTTAGCGCCGACTTCCTCGATCGGGTGTTCCGATAGCCGGCGGCGCGTGGCTTTGAAGCTGGACTGGTTGACCTTGTTCTCCAGCATCCAGTCGCGCGCGAACTTGCCGGACTGGATGTCGGACAAGACACGCTTCATCTCAGCCTTGGTTTCGCTAGTGATGATGCGCGGGCCGGTGACATATTCGCCGTATTCGGCGGTGTTGGAGATCGAATAGTTCATGTTGGCGATGCCGCCCTCGTAGATCAGATCGACGATCAGCTTGACCTCGTGCAGGCACTCGAAATAGGCCATCTCAGGTGCATAGCCGGCTTCGACCAGGGTTTCGTAGCCGCCCTTGATGAGCTCGACCAAGCCGCCGCAGAGCACGACCTGCTCGCCGAACAGGTCGGTTTCGCACTCCTCCTTGAAGGTGGTCTCGATGATGCCGGCGCGGCCGCCACCGATGGCGGAGGCATACGAGAGCGCGATCTCCAGCGCGTTGCCGGAGGGGTTCTGTGCCACCGCGACTAGGCAGGGTACGCCGCCGCCGCGCTGATATTCGGATCTGACGGTATGGCCGGGACCCTTGGGCGCAATCATGAACACGTCGATGTCAGCGCGAGGGTCAAGCAGGTTGAAATGGACGTTGAGGCCGTGCGCGAAGGCAAGGGCGGCCCCCGGCTTCATGTTGGGCCCGAGCTTCTCTCGGTACAGGTCGCCCTGGCCCTCGTCGGGTGTCAGCACCATGATGACGTCGGCCCATTTCGCCGCATCCGCCGGATCCATGACCTTGAGGCCGGCAGCCTCGGCCTTGGCGACGCCGGCGCTGTCGGGCCGCAGCCCGACGACCAGTTCGGCGGCGCCGCTGTCCTTAAGGTTGTTGGCGTGG
>JANXRT010000397.1 GCA_025356735.1 Acetobacteraceae bacterium
CCGGAGCGCCGAGCGGGTCTGCTCGATGTATAATGGACTTTATATGTCGGTTCCGCCTATTCGACCCGGCACATCGCTTTGGAGAACTCAACCATGAACTACAAGACCTTGCTGCGAACCACGACCCTTGCGGCGACCGCCGTTTGGATGGCGGCGGGGTCGGCGCAGGCTCAGGATAGCGCCAAGCCTGATGCCACCACGCCGGCTGCCACCGTGCCGGCTGCCGCGGCCCCTGCGGCACCGCCGCCGGGCTATTATTTCAACGGCATCCATATCGGCGCACAGGTCGAGGCCGGTTTCTATGGCAACGCGAGCAGCCCGACCAGCGGCCTGAACTTCGGCCAGTCCTTCACCGACCGCTCGAACAGCGTGCTGCTCAACCAGATCCTGCTGGTCGTCGAGAAGCCACTCGACAAGGCCGCGACCGACTATGACTTCGGCTTCAAAATTCAGGGCATGTACGGCACCGACGCGCGCTACACCCACTTCCTGCACGAGTTCGACCGGGTCACCAACCAGCGCCAGCAGTTCGACCTGCTCGCCGCCTCGGCCCTGGTCCACACGCCGTGGCTGTTCGAAGGCGGCATCGACTTCACGGTCGGCCAGTACACCACGCCGCTCGGCTTCGAGACCATCGACCCGTCGACCAATCCGTTCTACTCGCACACCTACATCTTCAACTATGGCCTGCCGTTCAAGCACACCGGCGGGCTGGCGGTGGCGCACGTGGCGCCGGTGCTCGACGTCTATCTCGGCGCCGACATGGGCAACCAGACGAGCTTCGGCATCGGCGACAACAACGGCGCCGCCGCGGGCATATTCGGGCTTGGCAGCACGCTGATGGACGGCAACTTGACCTTGCTCGCGCTGACCCACTTCGGTCCGGAGAATTCGACACGCACGGTGCCCAACGCCAATGGGCAGTATCGCTACTACAACGACTTCTTCGCCACCTACAAGGTCAACGACAAGCTGACGCTGACCACCGAGCTGAACTGGGTGCGCGACGATTACGGGCCGCACACCAACGGCAACCAGGGCGCCGACGGCTATGGCGGCGCGCAATACGCATCCTACGCCCTGACCGACACCCTGACGCTCAATGGCCGCGCCGAGATCTTCCGCGACCAGAACAACTTCTTCGTCGGCGCCTTCCCGAGCAGCCTTGGTCCGGTCCAGGCGCTGGGCGGCACCGGGCCGGCAACCTTCGTCGGCGCGGCGAAGGGCACCACCTACGGCGCCGTGACGCTCGGCTTCACCTACAAGCCGACGGTTCCCGACACCATCACCACCCTGCTGCTGCGCCCGGAGGTCCGCTACGACAACGCGCTAAGCGGCGGCAAGCCGTTCAACGACGGCAAGAACAGCGACGCCTTCTTCTTCGGCGCCGACGTGGTTCTGGGGTTCTAGAAATTGAGGCGCCGGCTCAGCCGGCGCCTCACCTGGGGCTGCCCCAAACTCCGCAAGGGGACCGTCGCCCGTTTGAACACCTCGACTCAAGGGTAGCGTCCCGGGGCGCTGTCCCAGTCGAACTTGGGGCAGAGCTCCATGCTTCCCGCTCCTGAGCTACCGAAATCTCACCTGCCGGCCGCACGGTTCGCCCAGCACCTCGTCCTCGCGCATTACCGATCGGCCGCGAAGGATCGTCGCCACCGGCCAGCCGGTGATTTCCATGCCGGTGAACGGGCTCCAGCCGCAGGGCGAGGCGAGCCAGCTTTCTTCGATGCGACGGTGCTTCTTCATGTCCACGAGGGTGAAGTCGGCGTCGTAGCCGACGGCAAGCCGGCCCTTGTTGAGCACGCCATAGACGCGCGCGGGGCCGGCGCACATCAGATCGACCATCCGTGCCAGCGACAGCCGGCCGGCGTTGACGTGGTCGAGCATGATCGGGACCAGGGTCTGAACCCCCGTCAGCCCGGCGGCGCATTCCGGCCAGGGAAGCCGCTTCTTCGCCCGTGGGTGCGGCGCGTGGTCCGAGCCGATGGTGTCGATGCGGCCGTCGCGGATCGCCGCCCAACTCGCATCCATGTGCCGCTGGCCGCGGATCGGCGGGTTCATCACGCCGAAGCCGCCGAGCCGGTCATAGACATCGGGCGCCACCTGGGTCAGGTGGTTGACCAGCATCTCCGTCGTGGCGATGTCGCGGAAATCGGCCAGATAATTGAGTTCCTCGGTGGTCGAGACGTGCAGGATGTGGGCCGGGCGGCCGGTCTTGCGGGCCAGCGCCATCAACCGCCTTGTGCCGAGGAACGCCGTTTCCTCGTCGCGCCATGCCATGTGGCTGGCATAGGGATCGCCCGATTTGAACAAGGCTCTCCGGGATTGCAGGCGGTACTCGTCCTCGGAATGATACGCGATGCGGCGGCGTCCGGCGCGCATCACCCGTTCAAGGCTCTCGTCGTCTTCCACCATCAGGTCGCCGGTCGAGCTACCCGCGAAGATCTTTATCGCGCAAACGCCCGGTTCGGCCTCAAGCGTTGCCAGATCAGGGATGTTGGCGCGCGTGCCGCCGACATAGAGCC
>JANXRT010000419.1 GCA_025356735.1 Acetobacteraceae bacterium
GGTGGTGATCGGCGATCCGGCACCCACCGTGATGTCGCCGGTGTTGGTCTGAAGTTGCAGGCTGGCATCCGCTACCAGCAGCGTTATCGGGGTGCCGGGCTTGACCAGGATGCTGTGGGTGGCCTGAAGCTGAATGACGCCGGCCAACCCGGCAATTACGCCGGCGGACACGGTTTCGGGCGCGGCGACATCCGCGAAAACGATCTTCCCGTTGGTCGTCAATGTCGGGTCGAAGGCGCCAGCTGCGGCCTGGATCACGAGGTCGGTTGGATCGATCAGGATCGAGCCGAGCCTGCCGAGCGGGGCCGAGGTATCGACCGATCCGGTCAGCGAGAATCCGTGAGCGCCGGAAACCTCCACCGCACCGCCGTCGCCGCCGTTCGGCCCGCCCTTGGCCTCGATCGACCCGGCCATGCCTGTGGCCTCGGTGCTGAGCACCACCACCCTGCCGCCGTGGCCGCTATCGGTCGCGTTGGCGGCGATTTTGGCGCCGCGTGTCACGAAGGCGACATCAGCCGTGCGTTTGGCCGCGACCGCTGGGCCGCCTTTCGTGCGCGCCAGGGTGGTGCCGATCGCGATTGTCCCACCCCCTGCCCGGCCGGATGCGTCGATCGTCGCATGCGCGCCGATCACCACGGCGGCGCTGGCGTTGATCCCAATGCGGCCGCCGATGCCACCGGGCTGGTCACCCACGGCCAGGGCCGTGCCATCAACGATCACCGACCCGCCTCGGCCCTGCACCAGGATGGTACCGGCATGGCCATCGACCGTGTTGGCCCGCATCGTGCCGCCGGCCGAGACCAGGTTGGTGACGATGCCGTCAACTGCCTGGGCGGTCAGCACGATGGTGCCGCCATCGGCCTGGATGGTGCCGGTGTTGGTTACCAGCGCCAGCACCGGACGGCCATCGCGCCCGAGCGGCGCGGTTTGGACCTGTTTCGTGACATCGATCGAGAGCAGCCCGTCGCCATACAGATCGACGGTGTGCGCCTCGGCGCCGGCCAGCACGACGTGGCCCATGCGGGCGACGATCGCGCCGTGATTGGCGACCTGCGGCGCGACAAGCGCGGCCAGGCCGCCATCGGCCACGCTGATGCTGCCGTGATTGACGATCCTGGCGCCCGTATTGGCCGGCTGGTCGAACACCATCCGGCCGGCCATGAAGTTCTCGGTGGTGATCCCCGGCGCGGTCACGACCAGGCTGGCGGCGTTGACCTGGGCGCCCTTGTAGAAGATCACGCCGGACTGGTTCTGCAGCACGACCTGGCCGTTGGCGCTGATCCGGCCGGCGATTTGCGACGGGTTCGGCGATAACACGCGGTTGAGCACGATGGCACTGGCGCTCGGTTGAGCAAAGGTCACCGATTGGCTGGCGCCTACATCGAAGCCCTTCCAATCGATCGCCGCGCGCGCGGTGGTCTGATGGATTGCGGTGTTGGTGGCGGTCTGGCTGATCGAGGCGCCGCCGCCGACCACGTTGCCGCCCTGCGGCTGGGCGTTGGCCGGCGGCGGCAGCGCCAGGGCGACGCGCGGCACGGCAAGCACCATCAGGCAGGCCGCCTGCAGCGCGGTGCCGCGCAGCAGCCCGGCACGGTTGTGCCACGCCCAGCCGGCAAGCTCGATCCGGACCTGCCGAACGCCGCGGATCTTTCTCGGCCGCGTCATCCTGCTGCCTTCCGTCGGTCCAGGTTCGACCTCCTGGTATTTCGGTCTAGAATTTGCTTCATTTCAGAACCTGGCCAGCACCTGCCAGAAGAAGGCATTCGATCTCAGCGCCGAGACGTTGGCGCCGCTGCCGTTCGGGTAGCGGTTCAGACGGGTCACGCCCTCGAAATCGAACTCGGTGTGTTTCGTTACGTAAAACCGCACGCCGGCGCCGGCGGAGCGCAAGGTCACGTTGGTGTCGCGCGCCACGCTCTCCCACGTCTGGCCCCAGTCGTAGAAGCCATAGAACTGCGCGTTGACGTCAAATGGCACCCGATCCGGCAACGGTATCGGCGTGTTGAGCTGAAGCTCGACGGATGCCGTCATCGCGCTGTCGCCGGTGACCTGGCCCCAGTAGTAGCCGCGGTTGAAGTGCGCCCCACCGAGATAGAACTTCTCCGCCGGCGGCAGGATGTCGCGGCTGTACTGGCCGCCGACCGCACCCTGCAAGGCAACGCTGCTGTCGTCCCACAGGGTGAACAGGGTCTGATTGCGGCTGATCTCGGCATTGACCTTGGAAAAGGCGGGCTTCTCGTTGAGCCGGGCCGCCAGAGCACTGCCGCGTGGGGAAGCGCCGAGGATGTCCAACCCCTGCGAGAAGCGCCCGGATGCGCCGTTGACCGCGCTGCGGCCGAAAGCCACCATATCGAGCAGGGCGTATTCGGCACCGAGCCGCAGGATACGCAGGCTGTCGGTGCTGTTGGTCACGGAGGCTCCCCCGGCACCGAGGCTGGTGCCGATGCGGCTTTCAAAGCCGTCGAAGCCGCCGAACAGATTGAGCGACTGGCTGCGCACGCGGATCAACGGATAGGTCAGCACGCCGCCGAACACGGTAGTGGTTCCGTCATAGCCGATCAGCCGCAGATTGCCCGTCGGCGTCGCGTCGCCTGATCCGGCGTAGAATTTGAGCTTCAGCCCCGATCCGCCCAGGTAAAGCTCGGTCGACGCCTGACCGAAGATCTGCGCGTTGTCGAACGAGTGGTAGAGCGAAACCTGGCTACGCTCGCCGTATTCCGTGAACGAGTTGAAGTCGAGGATTGTCAGCACCTGCTCCGGCCCGGTCTGCGGAAAGGCCCGGTTGTCGGCAGTCAGCAGCCCGCTGACCCGGGCGCGCTCGACCTTGGCGACCAGGGTTAGTGCGCCGGGTTCGTCAACAGAGGGGGCCAGGGTCGAATGGATAGTTACGCCCGGAATGTCGGACGCCAGCAGCAGCCAGCGCTCCAGCGACGCGACATCGATCGGCTGCTTTTCGGTCAGGCGATTGAGGAAGCGCAGCACCTGCACGCCGGCCGGCCCAATATCGCCATCCAGCTTGACTGCAACGATACGGCCCTCGGTGACCTGGAGCCGGAGCACGCCCCTCGTGATCACGGCGTCGACCACGGTGTACACGAACCCGTCGCGGCGGTAACGATCGACGATCGCCAGCCGTGCCGCCTCGATGGCGGAGCGTGAAATCGCGGGCCCAGTCAGGCCTTGCGTCCACTTCCCGATTTCATCCACAGGGTAGGCGGTGGCGCCCTCGACGACAGCCGAGTCGATGGCAATCGGCGCGCCGGGAAGATTGTCGACACCGATCGGTGTCGACTTGGGCAAACCGGGCGCCACGTTGAGCAGGGGGCGCGGCGCCAACTGCTCGATCGGCGGCTTGACGCCGGGTAGCGCCGGCTGGCCGCCATTCCCGGTAATACCTGGTAGTGGAACAACCGGCTGCGCCTGAGCCGTTTCAAAAACTATAACGGCAATGAACACGATTAAAATCGATGTAATGAAACGATCAAGCTCATGGTGGCGGTTCCTGATAAGGGTGGTTCGAGCCGCCTTTAGAAATCCTTCCGGCAAACGCGTTACCTATGCTGAACAATGCAACTACAATAGGCCAACGTTTTAGTTTCGCAAGAACTTTAAGCGAGAACATCGCCCGTTATTGAAACGCCAGACGTTCACGGCGCATGCATCGGTGTTGCCGAACTGGCAAACTACCAAGTCTAAAGGCTCGCTTCGCTCAGCCAAGTTTGCCGACCGCGTCTGGCGTCGGATCAGTGTCCCGGCTACATAATCGACCATGCCAGCGGCAGCCTTGATCCGTAGTGGAGACCGCCTTGATCGATTACCCCGCCGATACCGTAGCTGGGCTGCTGGCACGCGGCGACGATTCCGCGAATGCACTGGGCGAACCAGGTTCGTCCGAGCAGCCGGCGCGGCGCTGGCTGAGCCATGGCGGCCTGCGCACACTGGCCGCCCGAACCGTCGCCGACCTCAACCGGATGGGTATCGGCCGCGGCGATCGCGTCGCCATGGTGCTGCCGAACGGGCCGGAAATGGCGGCTTCGTTCCTGGCGGTCGCCTGTGGCGCCACCACGGCGCCGCTCAACCCCGCCTACAAGCCTGACGAGTTCGATTTCTATTTTGCCGACCTGAACGCCCGCGCCTTGGTGATCGGCGCCGGCATGGATACGCCGGCGCGAGCCATCGCCGCCGCGCGCGGCATCCCAATCATCGAGTTGGTTGCCGACAAGAACATCGCCGGTAGATTTACCCTCGCGTCACCTAACGGGCTGGTCGGAACGCCAAGACTGCCCGGTCTCGCACAGGCCGAGGACATCGCGTTGGTGCTGCATACGTCGGGCACTACCTCGCGACCCAAGATCGCGCCGTTGCGCCACATCAACGTCACCGCCTCGGCCTACCATATCGGCCACACGCTGGCCCTGACGCCGGACGATGTCTGCCTTAACATCATGCCGCTGTTCCACATCCACGGGCTGATCGCCGCGACCCTGGCCTCGATCGCCGCCGGTGGCGCGGTGTGCTGCACGCCGGGCTTCAACGCATTCCGCTTCTTTGCCGCGTTCGACGATATCCGGCCGAGCTGGTTCACCGCCGTGCCGACCATGCACCAGGCGATCCAGGGCCTGGCCGCGCGCAACCGCGACATCATCGCGCGCGGCCGGCTGCGCTTCATCCGATCGTCCTCCGCCTCGCTGCCGCCGCAGGTCATGGTGTCGGTCGAGCAGGCGTTCGGCGTGCCGGTGATCGAGAGCTACGGCATGACGGAAGCCGCGCACCAGATGGCTTCCAACCCGCTGCCGCCGGCGCCGCGGTTTGCCGGTTCGGTCGGGATCGCCGCCGGCCCCGAGATGGCGGTGATGGCCGAGGACGGCGCCATCCTGCCGGGCGGCTGCCTGGGCGAGATTGTCATCCGTGGCCGCAACGTCACCGCCGGTTATGAGAACAACCCGGTGGCCAACGCCGGCGCCTTCACCAACGGCTGGTTTCGCACCGGCGACCAGGGGATCATCGACGAGGCCGGCTATCTTCGCCTGACCGGTCGGCTCA
This sequence comes from Acetobacteraceae bacterium, assembly GCA_025356735.1. GTDB lineage: Bacteria > Pseudomonadota > Alphaproteobacteria > Acetobacterales > Acetobacteraceae > PALSA-911. The sequence goes on from JANXRT010000419.1 coordinate 5,044, forward strand.
AGGAGCTGATCAACCGCGGCGGGGAGAAGATAAGCCCGGTCGAGGTCGATACCGTGCTGATGGACCATCCCGCCGTGGCGCAGGCGCTGACCTTCGCCCTGCCGCACGACAAGTTGGGCGAGGAGGTCGCCTGCGCCATCGTGCTGGCCGAGGGCGCCAGCGTCACCGACCATGAACTTCGAAATTTCGCCGGGGTGCGGCTGGCCGCGTTCAAGGTGCCGCGGCGTATCGTGTTTCTGGATGAAATTCCCAAGGGCGCCACCGGCAAGCTGATGCGCATCGGACTTGCCGAGAAGCTGGGTCTGATCCCGAGGTGAGGATCGCCATCTTCGGCGCCGGAGCGATCGGCGGCCTGCTTGGCGTCAAGCTCGCGCTGGCAGGTGCCAACGTCACCTTCGTCGCCCGCGGTCCGCATCTGGCGGCGATGCAGGCGGACGGCGTGACGCTGGTTTCCGGCGGCGAGACCCTTGTTGCCCGTCCGCGCTGCCTTGCCGACGCGCACGAGGCAGGCGTGCAGGATTATGTGTTCGTGACGCTGAAGGCGCATTCGCTGCCGTCGGCGGCGTCGGACATCGCGGCGATGATGGGGCCGGACACCGCCCTGGTGACCGGCATCAACGGCGTACCGTACTGGTATTTCTACGGCGTCGATGGCCCGCATCGCGACCGGCGGGTCGAAAGCGTCGATCCTGGCGGCGTCCTGTGGAATATCCTGCCGCCATCGCAGGCGATCGGCTGCGTCGTCTATCCGGCCGCCGAGGTGATCCGGCCCGGCGTCATCGAGCATGGCTATGGCGATCGGTTCAGCCTGGGCGAACCGGACGGTAGCCGCTCGCCACGCATCGAAGCCTTGTCGCGAGCCATGATCGCGGCTGGACTCAAGGCACCGATCCGGCCGCGCATCCGCGACGAGATCTGGGTCAAGCTGTGGGGCAACCTGGCGTTCAACCCGCTCTCGGCACTGACGCTTTCGACTCTGGACCGGCTGGCTGGCGAGCCGGGGCTGCGCCAGGTCGCGCGCGCCATGATGCAGGAGGCGCAGGCGGTCGCCGAGGCGCTCGGCATCCGCTTCCCGATCGACGTCGAACGGCGCATCGACGGCGCCGCGGAAGTTGGCGCGCACAAGACCTCGATGCTGCAGGATCTGGAGCGTGGCCGGCCGCTGGAAACCGAGGCCCTGCTCGGCGCCGTGCTGGAGCTGGGCACAATCGTCGGCCGCGACATGCCGATTTGCCGGGTCGTGCTGGCCCTGCTGCGCGAGCGCGCGCGCCAGGCCGGCCTTCACTGACGCGTGACAGCCATCCGGCGGCTGCGAGGACTTGCCGGCTGGCCGCGCCGCCACAGATCGGCTATGCGGCGTTGCACGAGCTTAGGAAAACGCGACGATGAAGGCTTTCGACCCGAAGAATTTCAACGAGCGGCGGGATGCGGCGGCAGCCGCGAAGAAAGCCGCGCTGGAGAAGTTCCGTGCCCAGCCGAAGCCTGATGATCCGGAGGTGCTTGCCCGGATAGCCGAACGAAAGGCGATCAGCGACGCCCGCGAGGCCCGCGCCGCCGAGCGCGAGCTAATCCGTCGCGCCGAGGCCGAACGCGTGGCTGCCCAGGAAGAAGCCAAGCGCATCGAGTTGGCGGCGATCGAGGCTGCCAAGGCCGCCGAGAAGGCCGCCGAGGCGATCCGGCTGCGGGAGCTGGAGGTCGAGAGGAAGAAGGCCCGGGATGCCAAGTATGCGGCTCGGAAGGCCAGAAGGTAGCTGAAGGCTGGGGCTTTGCCCCTGGCCCCGCCAGGATAGCGCCCTGAAGCGCCTTACCTGATGCTTTCCGTGCCGCCCATGTAGGGCCGCAGCGCATCCGGGATCAGGATCGAGCCGTCGGCCTGTTGGTGATTCTCCATAACCGCGATCAACGCCCGCCCCACGGCTACGCCCGAGCCGTTCAGGGTGTGGACGAAGGTGACGACCTTGCCGTCGCGAAACCTTGCATTCATCCGCCTGGCCTGGAAGTCGCGGCAGTTGGAGCAGGAACTGATTTCCCGCCACGCCTGCTGACCCGGCATCCAGACCTCCAGGTCGAAGGTCTTCGCGGCCGAGAACCCGGTATCGCTGGCGCAGAGCAGGACACGGCGGAACGGCACCTCCAGCAGGGTCAGCACGCGCTCGGCCGCCGCCGTCATGCGCTCATGCTCGGCCTCGCTTTCCTCCGGACGAACGATCGAGACCAGCTCAACCTTTCGGAACTGGTGCTGGCGCAACATGCCGCGGGTATCCCGGCCTGCCGACCCGGCTTCGGAGCGAAAGCAGTCGGTGAGCGCGGTCAGGCGGATCGGCAGGGCGGCTTCGGCCAGGATTTCGCCGGCGACCATGTTGGTCAGCGGCATCTCGGCGGTGGGAATGAGGTAGCGGCCGTCGGTGGTCTTGAACAGGTCGTCCTCGAACTTCGGCAGATTGCCGGTGCCATAGGCGGTGGCCTCGTTGACCAGCGCCGGCACCGTCATCTCGGTGTAGCCGTGGGTGTCGGTGTGCAGGTCGATCATGAACTGGCCGAGCGCGCGTTCCAGCCGCGCCAGGCCGCCGCGCAGGAGGGTGAAGCGGGCACCGGCCAGCTTGGCGGCGGCGGAAAAATCCATCAGGCCGAGGGCTTCGCCGAGTTCGTAATGCGGCCTGGGTTGGAACCCCAGATCGCGCGGTTCGCCGTGCTGCGCGACGACGACGTTTGCGGTCTCGTTGCGGCCGTCTGGGACCAAAGGATCAAGGATATTGGGCAGCGCCTCGAGAATGGCCTTGATAGTCTGATCGAGGCGTTCAGTTCGCATCTCCGCTCCCCCCATCGTAACCCGAAGGAGGGAGGCGCCGCCTTCAAGTTCCGCTGTGTCGGCGCCGGACCGCTTTGCGTCGCCTATTCTCTTGGCTAGCGCGTTGCGTTGAGCCTGTGCCTCCTGCAATCGGGTCTGGGAGGCGCGTCGCTCGACATCAAGCTCTAAAAGTCCGTCGATGTCCGGAGCTTGCTGACGCCGCCCCATCTCAAAGGCAAAAGACTCCGGATTCTCCCGGATCCACCGAAGGTCATGCATCGGAAGCATCCTCAACCGGCTTCGGCTCGACCAACCGGGCCATGATGATGGAAATCTCGTACAGTCCGATCAGCGGCACTGCTAACCCGATCTGCGTGATCACGTCGGGCGGGGCCAGGATGGCGGCGACCACGAACATGCCGACATAGGCGTAGCGGCGCATCTTCCTGAGGCTTTTCGACGACACGATGCCGACCTTGGCCAGCAGGGTCAGCAGCACCGGCATCTCGAAGGTGATGCCAAAAGCGAACACCAGCTTCATCACCAGATCGAGGTACTCGCCGACCTTCGCCTCCAGCTGGATCGGCAGGCCGTTGCCGTCCGATGGCACCTCGAAGCTGAGGAAGAAGCGCCAGGCGAACGGGAACACGAAGTAGTAGGCCAGCGCCGCGCCCAGCGTGAACAGCACCGGCGTCGCCACCAGAAACGGCAACATCGCGCGCTTTTCGGACCGGTACAGACCCGGCGCCACGAACAGCCACAGTTGCGTGGAGATTACCGGGAACGAGATGAACGCCGCCCCGAACAGCGCCACCTTGAGATAGGTGAAGAACGCCTCATACAGCGCCGTGAAGATCATCCGCCGGTCGCCGCCGCCGCGCTGCTGCAGGATGTCGGCCAGAGGCTGCGCGAGGAAGGCGTAGATCTGCTTGGAGAAGTAATAGGAGACGAAGAACGCGATCATGAACGCCGCGGCGGCCCAGATCAGCCGCCGGCGCAACTCGATCAAATGATCGAGCAGCGGCATCGGCTTGTCGTCGATGGTGTCTTCCGGGATGAGCCTGGCCAAGTTGGGTGCTGTCCGTGCTTAGCCGGAGATGTTCGGCGGGATGAAGGCGGGCGGCTCCGCTGGCGTCTTGGCCGCGGCATGACACGGTTGTGCGGAGCCAGGCCGCACGAAGCCGGGCGGTATAAAGGCCGGGGCGATCTCGGCACCAGGCCTCGTTGCATCCAGCCATTGGCCGTCCACACCTGCCGGTCGGTCGATTGCGGTGAGATCATGCGCGGCTACCGGCTGGACGTGAGGCGTCGGCGCCGCGGCGCCCACCGGCTCGAATGGCGTTGGCTCGAATGGCGTCGAAAAACTGTCGCGCAGGGCACGGTCAGGATCGACGGCGCGCTCGACGGTGCCCTTGAAGTCGAAATTCCGGATCTTGTTGAGACCATCGCGGACCTCGCCGAGGTCGGCTTCCCGAACCATGTCGTCGACATGGGTCTGGAATTCGCCAGCCATGCGGCGCGCCTTCTTCAGCATGCCGGTGACAGCCTTGATCGCCACCGGCAGGTCCTTCGGGCCGATGAAGATCACCGCCACGACGACGATGAGCGCTATTTCAGACCACGCGAAATCGAACATGTTGTTCCGGGTTCTCCGGGCGCGGTGCTAGCAGGATTTTTCCGCGGCGGGAACCGGCGCCGTGAGGTCCGGCTCGATCCTCGGGGCCAGCACAGGTTCAAGCAGAAGGTCCTCGCGGCGCGGCAGATCGCGCAGCGCACTAAGACCGAACTGGACCAGAAAGCTCTCGGTGGTACCCCATAGCGTCGGACGGCCGGGCGTCTCTCGCCGTCCCTTGGTCTCGATCAGGCTTGTCTCAAGCAGGGCGTCCAGCGTGTTCTGGCCCAGCGCGGTGCCACGGATCTGCTCGATCTCCGGCCGCGTCACCGGCTGGTGGTAGGCGATGATCGCCAGGGTCTCCATCGCCACCCGCGGCAGCCGGCGCGGCATCTCAACCGCATGACGCAAGTTCGCCGCAAGATCTGGCGCGGTGCGGAACTGCACGCCGCCAGCAACCTCGACCAGCTCGACCCCGCGTCCGGCATAGCGCGCCCGCAACGCCACCAGCACGCCCTCGCAATCGGCGCCGTCCGGCAGGATCTGCGACAGGGCGCGGGCGCCGACCGGCATTGCCGAGGCGAACACGAAGGCTTCCGCCAGCCGCAACATCTGCTCCTCGGTCGCGGCTTCGGTGTTCCGGGCGTTGCTCATGTTTCCACTCCGGTCGGCTGAACAATCAACTTGATCCGTATCGAACCGAAATCATGCTCCTGACGCAAAAGCATCAACCCCTCGCGCGACATCTCAAGGCTGGCGAGCAGCGTGCTGGCCAGCGCGGCCCGGCGTGCAGTGGGGCCGTTCGCGGCATCGGGAAGAAAGCTCTCCAGCGTGCTCCAATCCGGAAGAGTGCCGATCAGTGCGCCGAGCCGGGACAGCGCATCCTTCACCGTCCAAAGCGTCAGCGCACGGGGCGTGTAACGACGGGCGGCGCCGACACGACGAACAGCCGCCAGATAACCACGCGCCAACGCCGATAGATCAGCGCGCAGGCTGGATCGATCGACCTCGGCAAAATCTTCGGGTGCACCGCGGGCGAACACGTCGCGGCCAAGCTGGGCGCGCTCGTTCAGCCAAAGCGCCGCATTGCGCACCGCCTGCAGATCGCGCAACCGGCCGGCGAGGGTCTCGGCGGCGAGTTCGGCATCCTCAGGCGGCCCGACACCCGCCGGCAGCAGCAGCCGCGATTTTAGCCAGGCGAGCCAGGCTGCCATCACCAGCCAGTCGGCGGCTAGTTCCAGCCTTATCTGGCCAGCCCCCTCGACCACGGCCAGGAATTGATCGACCAAGGAAAGTATCGAAATCCGGGCGAGATCGACCTTCTGGCCACGTGCGAGGTCGAGCAGCAGGTCGAGCGGCCCTGCGAAGCCGTCCAGCAGCAGCGGCAGTTGATCTGGATCAGAGGGCGAGGACATCGCCGGCATCGCCGCTGAAGCCCGCCAACGACAGGATGACGTGCATCGCCCAGGGGATCACCGCATCCAGCGCATCGCCGACCGGGTTGAAGGCGATGCCGAACTCGGCCAGCGCGCGGGGTAGCAGGAACACCAGCAGCACAACGATCAGGATGCCGGCGCGCTCGAACCGCGCCCAAACCTTGGCCAGCGGCAGCGGCAGCAGGCCGACCGCGATGCGCCCACCGTCGAGCGGCGGGATCGGCAGTAGGTTGAACAGGCCGAGCACGAGATTGGACAGGATGAAATACTGCGCCAGCAGGGCCAATGTCGTCGGCACTGTGATCGTCGCGGCGCCACTGCCCAAAGCCGCGGGCGATCCGCCAGCGACCATCGCCAGGATCGGGTGCAGGGCCAGAGCGCCGAGCCAGGCGAGAAAGAAGTTCATCAGCGGCCCGGCCGCCGCTACCAGCATCATGCCGCGGCGCGGATTGTCGAATTTCCAGGCAGCCACCGGAACCGGCTTGGCCCAGCCGAACAGGAAGCTGACCCGGCCAAGGGTTGCGAGCTGGAACAGGATCAGCAGGCCCGGCAGCAAAATCGTGCCGACACGATCGACATGGGCCAGCGGATTGAGCGACAGCCGCCCCTCCTGCTTGGCGGTATCGTCGCCGAGCGCCCAGGCCGCATAGCCGTGCGCCGCCTCGTGCAGGGTGATGGCGACAATCGCGGGTATCACCGCGAGCAGAACGTGAAAAACCGTCTCGTTCACGCCAGCAGCCGTTGCCGCTCGGCCAGCAAGCTGGCCGGGTTGAGCGCGATGCGGTGGGAAGCGGCCACCCTTCGTGCCTGTAGAAGACGAACTGCGGTCGGCGACGAGATTTCCGGGCAGACGCCGAGCAACGCCTCGTTCGCGTCGATTTCGCCGGAACAATACAGCGCAAGGTCGCAACCTGCCCGCAACGCCGCCAGGGCACGTTGCCCAGGGCTGCCGCTCAGCGCCTGCATCGCCAGATCATCCGTCACCAGAACACCCCTGAAGCCGATTTGCCCGCGAATGACGCGTTCGATGATTGTCGCCGATTGCGTCGCCGGGTGGTCGGCATCCAGCGCCGTATAGAGTATGTGCGCGGTCATGGCCCATGGCATGCCGGCGTTCAGGGCGAACGGCATCGTGTCACGCCCAAGGTCATCCCCATGAACATGGGGAAGCGCGATGTGACTGTCCACCTGCGCCTGGCCATGCCCCGGCGCGTGCTTGGCGATCGGCTGTACTCCGGCAGCGAGCAGGCCTTGGGCCAGGGCACGACCCAGCCGCGCGACGGTTGCGGGATCGGCCGAAAAGGCGCGGTCGCCGACAACCTCATGCCCGTCGCGCGACGCGACATCCAGCACCGGCGCAGCAACGACGTCGAAGCCGGCCTGCGCGCAGTCCAGGCCGATCAGCGCGCCCGTCAGCCAGGCGGCGCGGAGTGCCGGCATGGGTGTCGCCGCGAACAGGCGGCCGAGTTCCCCCGCCGGCGGGTGGGCAAGCCAATGCGGTGCGCGCAGCCTGGCGACCCGGCCGCCCTCCTGGTCGACCATAACGACGCCACCCGGCGGCAGCACACGCCGTAGGGCGGCAATCAGGGCTTGGAGTTGCGCCGGATGATCCACGTTGCGCGCGAATAGCACGGCGCCGGCTGGCCGATAGGCGCGCAACAACGCGGTTTCGCGCGCTGTCAGATACAGCCCGGCGACGCCGACAATCGCCGCCTTGACCTCGCGATAGTCGGACACCCGGTAATCGGGCACCGCGTCAGAAGCTGGCGATGGAGCACCCTGCCCGCTTTGCGCGCACCCGCTCGCAAAACGCCGTAGCTTGCGCAACATCGGTGAAGCCGCCGGTGCGTAGCCGCCACAAGACATGACCGTCATGCTCGGTGCGTGACACCGTCGGCTGCCGGCCGCCGAACAGATCGGGCATGGTCGCGGTAAGATGCTTCCATTCCGCGTGGGCCGCGGGCTCGCTGCCGAGGGCGCCGACCTGTACCAGCATCCTGGGCGCCGCCACGACCGCGGTCACGCGCGGCTTCTCAACCACCGGCAGCATCGCCGCCGACGAAACTGCGGCTTCGCTGACCGGTGGCGCGGCAGCCGGCGTGGGCGCGGTATCCTGTTGCGCGCGCAGCATCTTCGGTGCCGGTGCTTCGGATGCCGGTGCCAGCTTGCTGGCAAGGGCGTTGGCGCCACCACCCATGACATCCTCGTCGGCGCCGCTGATCTGCATGCCGCCGCGGTTTTCCGGCTTCATGCGAATCGGCCGGCTATCCGCCTGAATGACCGGAACAACGGTGCTACGGTGACCAATGGCGGAGTACAGCCCGATGACCACGATCAAGGCGCCGCCCAAACCGGCGGCTGTCCAGGCCAGCTTCCGGGTGCCAAGATCGATGCCCCGTCCGACGATATCCCGCCTATCGATGCCCCGTGTATCTATACTCCGGTCTGGGCGCGGCACCCGCCAGGTGGCGCCGGGCATAGCGACCTCGGGATCGGCCTCGAGGAAATCGGTGTCGGCGGAAATTCCGTCACGCATCGGCCGCTCCAATCCTCATCGCATTTCTTCCACCGGCGTGACGCCCATCACCGCAAGTCCCGAACGGATGACCATCGCGGTCGCGGAAACCAGCGCCAGCTTGGCGAGGCTTTCGACAGCAAACTCGGGCCGCAGGAAACGCAAAGTGGAGTCGTCTCGCCCGCGGTTCCACAGCATATGAAAGTCGGCCGCCAAGTCATAGAGAAAAAACGCTATTCGGTGTGGTTCACGTGCCGATGCAGCCGCTTCGACGTGGCGCGGCCAGGCGGCAATGCGCCGGATCAACGCCATTTCTGCAGCGTTGCCCAGGCTGTCCAGCGGCGCCTGCGCCAGGGCCGCGTCGGCAATGGCCTCGGCACCGAACATCTCCGCCGCCGCGCGTAGCACCGACCGGCATCTGGCATGTGCATATTGGACATAGAACACCGGATTGTCGCGGGTCTGCGCCACCACGGCATCAAGGTCGAACTCCATCTGCGCATCCGACTTGCGCGTCAGCATGGTGAAGCGGACCGCATCGGCTCCGACCTCGTCGATCAGGTCACCGAGCGCCACATAGGTGCCGGCTCGCTTCGACATCTTTACTACTTCGCCGCCTTTGACGACGTGCACGATTTGGCACAGCACCACGTCCAGGCTGGCGCTGCCGCCGGAAATCGCGCGCACTGCCGCCTTCATGCGCGAGACGTAGCCGCCATGGTCAGCGCCAAGCACGTCGATCAGGATGGCCGCGCCGCGCCCGAGCTTGTCGGCGTGATAGGCGATGTCGTTGGCGAAATAGGTGTTGGAGCCGTCGGATTTCCGCAACGGCCGATCTAGGTCGTCGCCGAACCGGGTGGCGCGGAACAGGGTCTGCGCGCGTGGCTCCCAATCGTCCGGCATCTTGCCTTTCGGCGGCTCCAGCACGCCCTCATAGATCAGGCCGTCGGCTTGCAGCCGGTCGATCACCTCGTCCACCACGCCGGATTCGAGCAGTTTCCGCTCCGACGTGAAGACATCGGGCACGACCCCGAGCCGGCCGAGATCGATCCGGATCTGCGCCATCATCTCGTTGACCGCGAAGTCCCGGACCGTGTCGAGCCATAGTTCCGGCGGTGCTGCGGTGGCGTTTGGGCCGGCCAGCGATACACCGTGGGCCGCTGCCAGCGCCTGGCCGACCGGCACCAGGTAGTCGCCGCGATA
>JANXRT010000485.1 GCA_025356735.1 Acetobacteraceae bacterium
GTAGGCCGCCTTGAAGGTCATCAGGTCTGCGGCCTCCAGCTCAGCCCAATTCTTGGCCAGCGGGTGCTGGATGCCCTGGTTCTGGCCGATCGGGCGGCCGAACACGACCCGCTCACGCGCGTATTTGGTGGCCTTCGCCAACGCCGCGCGGCCGATGCCGGTGGCCTCGGCGGCGAGCAGCACGCGTTCCGGGTTGAGACCGTGCAAGATGGCGCGGAAGCCCTCGCCCTCCTCGCCGATGCGGTCTTCCTCGGGCACCTCCATGCCCTCGAAGAACACCATGTTGCTGTCCACCGCGTGGCGGCCCATCTTGTGGATCAGCCGGACCTCGGCGCGTGTCTTGTCGAGGTCCGTGTAGAACAATGTCAGCCCGTGCGACTTGCGCTTGATCTGGTCCTTTGGCGTGGTGCGGGCCAGCAGGAGGATCTTGTTGGCGACCTGCGCCGTCGAGGTCCAGATCTTCTGGCCGGTGATGATGTAGCGGTCGCCGCGCTTTTCGGCCTTGGTCTTGATCTCGGTCGTGTTCAGCCCGGCATCCGGCTCGGTCACGCCGAAGCAGGCCTTGTCGCGGCCCTGGATCAGCGGCGGCAGCATGCGTTGCTTCTGTGCCTCGGTGCCGTGCACGACGACCGGGTTCAGGCCGAAGATGTTGATGTGGACGGCCGAGGCGCCCGACATCGCGGCACCGGATTCGGCGATCGCCTGAACCATCAGCGCCGCCTCGGTGATGCCGAGCCCGGCGCCGCCATAGGCCTCGGGCATAGCGATGCCGAGCCAGTTGCCGTTGGCGCAGGCGCGGTAAAAATCCTCGGGGAAGGTCGCGGTGCGGTCGCGCTCCAGCCAGTAGCTGTCGTCGAACTTCGAGCAGAGTTTCAGCACCTCCTCGCGGATTTGCTGCTGCTGCGGTGTGAAACTGAAGTCCATTGCATTCCCCCAGGCAAGGATGGGGCTCTGCCCCAAACCCCGCCGGGGTCGAAGGGCAGAGCCCCCGCCTTCTAGCTCGCTGCGTAATCGATCAGCTGCCGCACCGGTGCCGCCGACTTCAGCGCGGCAAACCCCTCGTTGATTTCTGAAAGTTTGATTCGGCCGGTGATCAGGTGATCCAGGTGCAGCTTGCCCTGGCGGTAGAACTCAATCAGCCGCGGCATATCGACGCGGAAGCGGTTGCCGCCCATCGAGGTTCCCTGGATCTTGCGCTCACGTAGGAAATCGTAGCCGTGCAGCTCGATCTTCACGCCGTAGGGCACCATGCCGATGATAGTCGCAGTGCCGCCGGGCCGCAGCATGTAGAACGACTGCTCGGCGGTCAGCTTCATGCCGAGCGCCTCGAACGCGTAGTGCACGCCGCCGCCGGTGATCTCCTTGACCATCTCGACCGGATCGACGTTGGAGGCGTTGATGGTGTGGGTGGCGCCGACCTTCTGCGCCAGCTCCAGCTTCGACTGCAGCGTGTCGATGGCGATGATGCGGCCGGCGCCGGCAAGCGCCGCGCCGTTGATCGCCGACAGGCCGATGCCGCCGCAGCCGATCACCGCGACGTCGGTGCCGGGCTCGACCTTTGCGTTGTTGAACACCGCGCCGACGCCGGTGATGACGGCGCAGCCGATGATCGAGGCCTTGTCCAGCGGCATGTCGTCGCGGATCTTCACCACCGCGTTCTCGTGCACCAGCATCTGCTCACCGAACGAGGCCAGGTTGGCGAACTGGTTGATGACTTTGCCGTTCATCGAGTAGCGGCGCGCGGCGCCGGGCAGCATCTTGACCTCGGTGTCCTCGCAGAGATTCGGGTGGCCGGTGACGCATTGCGAGCACTGGCCGCAGAACACCGAGATGCAGGTGACGACGTGGTCGCCGGGCTTGACGTAGGTCACGTCCTCGCCGACCTGCTCGACGACGCCCGAGGATTCATGGCCGAGGATCATCGGCACCGGGCACGGATACAGCCCCTCCATGAAGTGCAGGTCGCTGTGGCAGAGTCCGGCGAACGAGGTGCGGATGAGGATTTCGCGGCGCTTCGGCTTGGCGACATCGACGTTCTCGATCACCAGCGGCTGGTGGGCCTCATAGAGTACGGCGGCTTTCATGGATGGCTCTCCCCTTGGTTCGGGGCAGAAGAACATATTCGGCAGCGCCCCGGAATACCCCCTGGCGGGCGGGCGTCCGCAGCCTCAGGCCAGAGCCTGTGGATGGTCGCCGGTTTCAAAGCACCAGCTGGGTCTGGGTGATCTTGGCGACGATCTTGCCGGCTTCGTCGCGGATCGTCGTCTCCCAGATCTGCGTGCGCCGGCCGCGATGCAGCGGGGTGGTCTCGCCGGTGAGCACGGTGCCGGGCGGCGCCGGCGCCAGGAAGTTGGTCTTGCTCTCCAGGGTCGTGGTCCATTTGCCGTCCGCCAGGTTCATCGTGGTCGCGACTGCGCCGAGCGTATCGGCGAAGGCCATCAGCGCGCCGCCATGGACGGAGTTGGTGGAGGTGCAGTTGGCCTCGGTGACAAGCAGGGTGGCGGTGACGCGATCCGCCGCGGCGCTGGTCAGCTCGACGCCAAGATGACGGGGCAGCGGCGCCATGCCGGCCTGCAAGGTTTCAAGCGTGTGCATCGTATCTTCCTGTTGTGCGAGCGGCGGGAATCACGGCGTCGCCGAGGGTGAAGATCAACCCGCCATGGCAGATGCCGAGGCCGTTCGCCATTTCGGGAAGCACCTTCATCGACATCGTGGCACGCCCCGTGGCGACCGAATCCAAAATCGTGCCGAAGCTCGCGCTGGCGCGGTCGCCGGCCAGCATCGCATCCGCGCAGGCGCGGGCAAGCGACAGCACGACGAACAGGATCACGGCCGATTGCCATCGCATCCGCGCAGGCGCGGGCAAGCGTGTCAGGCACCCTCAACCCCGCCCGGAAAATACCGGCTGGCGCTTGGCCTGGAAGGCGGCCACCCCTTCGAGAAAGTCGGCGCTGCTTCCGGCCTTGCGTTGCAGCTCGCGTTCCAGGTCGAGCTGGGAGGCGAGGTCGTTGGCGGCGGCGGCGTCGAGCTGGCGCTTGATCGCGGCCAGCGCGGCGGTCGGCTGGACGGCGAGGTGGGAGACGAGCCTTTCCGCCTCGGCCATCAGCTCGGCGGGATCGACGGCGCGGTGGATCATGCCCCAGGCGGCGGCCTGCTCGGCGCCGACCGGCTCGCCCAGCATGAAGGCGGCGCGGGCGCGGGCATCGCCGATCAGCCGCGGCAGGAAGAAGCTGCCGCCGCAATCGGGCACCAGGCCGATCTTGACGAAGGACTGGATGAAGCGCGCGGTCCTGGCGGCCAGCACGATGTCGCAGGCCAAAGCGAGGCTGGCGCCGGCGCCGGCGGCGACGCCGTTGACGGCGCAGACCACCGGCATGGCAAGCGCGCGCAGGCGCAGGATGACGGGATGCCAGCGATCGAGGATCGGCCCGATGTCGCGGGGTGTGCCGTCCGGCTCGGGCAGCACCTCCTCGCCGAGTTCCTGGCCGGAGCAGAAGGCGCGGCCGGCGCCGGTGAGCAGCACGGCGCGGCAGTCCGCATCGGCCTCGATCGTATCGAGTGCGGCGACCATTCCGGCGTGCAAAGCGGGGCTGAAGGCATTGAGTTTTTCCGGGCGGTTGAGCGTGACGATCCGGTAGCCGGGTCGGCTGGCGATCAGGACGGCATCGTTCATGGCGGTCTTCCCTTTCCGGCTACGATGCCGCAGTTGGCGCGATTTGCCGGCGCAACGCCCGCAACTCCTCGAACTTTGCCGTGACGTCGCGTAGCACGGCCGCGACCCCGATCATCCGGCCGGCCGCATCGGTAAACGGCCGGATGGTGAATTCGATCGAGATGCGGGTGCCGTCCGCCCGCAGCGCCGGCACCGCGAGCAGCTGGCCGTCGCCGTACCTTGTGATACCGGTGCGCATGGTTTCATGGTAGCCGTGCCAATGGCGCGCGCGCAGGCCCTCCGGCGTGATGAGGTCGAGCGAGGCGCCCAGCGCCCGGGTCTCGGAAAAACCGAAGATGCGGGTGGCCGCGGCGTTCCAGTATCGGATCGTGCCCTCGAAATCGGCGTAGATGACGGCATCGGGCATGCCGGCCAGTAGATCCGCGGCAAAACCTTCCGGTAGATTTTCCATTGCCCGCAACCTCCCACACGGCCGGCCGCACGATTGCGCGCCAGCGCGCCGGCCCCCATCTTATGCCTGACGCCGTGGATGAGATAGGTTGGGGCCGCCGCCGGACCCGCCGTTTCAGGAGATACGCGCATGGACACTGGCATTCCCCCGGTCGCCGGGACACTTGCCGCCGTTTCGCTGGAAAGCCGGTTTTCCGATTTTGACACGCCGGTGCTGCTGTCGGGCATCCAGGCGATGGTGCGGGTGTTGCTGGAGCAGAAGCGGCTGGACATGGCGGCCGGGCTGAACACCGGCGGCTTCGTCTCCGGCTATCGGGGATCGCCGCTCGGCGGGCTGGACCGCGAGCTGTGGCGCCGCCAGAAGCTGCTCGAATCGCA
>JANXRT010000504.1 GCA_025356735.1 Acetobacteraceae bacterium
GGCCATGCCTTCGCGGCGATGAAAGCGCTGGTGATGGGGACCGGCAACAGCGGTCACGACGTGGCACAGGACCTGCACGCCAGCGGCGCCGAGGTGACGATGATCCAGCGCAGCACGACGCTGATCGTCAGCCTGGAGCAGGCGCAGAAGGTCTATGACCTCTACAAGGAAGGCCCATCGCTGGCCGACTGCGATCTGCTCGCGACCGCGGTGCCTTACGCCGTGCTGGTCAAGGGCTACCAGATTTCCGCCGCGGCCATGCAAGCGGCCGACCGCACGCTGCTCAAGGGCCTCGCGGCGCGAGGCTTCCGGCTCGACAACGGCACGCCGGACAATACCGGCTTTCAGATGAAGTACCTGCGGCGCGGTGGCGGCTACTATTTCAACGTCGGCTGCTCCGACCTGATCGTCGATGGCAAAATCGGGTTGCTGCAATACGGCGACATCGACCGGTTCGTGCCGGAGGGCGTGCGCCTGAAGGACGGCCGGATTGTCGAGGCCGACCTGCTGGTCGCGGCGACCGGCTACAAGAACCAGCAGGACGTGGCGCGGCTGTACCTCGGCGACGAGGTGGCGGACCGCATCGGGCCGGTCTGGGGCTTCGATGAGGGCGGCGAGGAGCGCAACATGTGGCGCCGCACCGCCCAATCCGGCCTGTGGTTCACCGCTGGCGGCCTGCCGCATGTGCGGATTTACTCGAAGTACCTGGCGCTTCAGATCAAGGCGGTCGAAATGGGCTTGCTGAGCCGCCGCCTCGGGCAGCCCACTTGCGTAGACGAATTGGTCGCTAGTTGATCAACGGCGGCGGCGCCACCGCATCGCCGGGCGCCTGTACGCGACGACTTTGCCATAGGGCGACGAAATCGATCGGCTGCAGCAGCACCGGTGGAAAGCCGCCGTCGCGCGTGACCTCGGCCAGGATGTTGCGCGCGAACGGGAACAGGATTCGCGGGCACTCGACCAGCAGAACCGGCTCGACCGCATTGTCGGGCAGGCTATTGAGGGTAAACACGCCGGCATAGGACAGTTCCGCCACGAATACCGTCGGCGGTACGCCGGCGCCGGGTTGCGCGTCCGCCGCCGGCATCTCGTGGGCCTCGGCACGGATCACCAGCACGACCTCGAACACGTTCTGCCCATCCTGGATGCGGCGCGCCTGGACATCAAGGTTGATGTTGACCTGCGGGTTGGCCTTGAGCGAGGTGAAGATCGCCGGCGCCCCGGGCACCTCGAACGACAGATCCTTGACGTACTGGATGTTGACGACGAGCGGCGGCGGCTGGACCTGCCCGCCGGCGGACAGGTTGGCTGCGGTTTCGGACATGGCGTGGCTCCGTCGAATGCGCCTCCTGACGCGGCTTCCCGGTCGAGGCGGCAGATCGCGCGGCGGTAGCATGGTTGGCCGGCGCACGCCATCCTTCGCACCGGTGGAGTTGAGGCACGGAACGGCTGGCGATCACCGGATGCGTGACAACCGGTCTGGCTTTGATGTTCTATTAAGCTATGCGAACGATAATCCTGCGAATGTTGTCCACCGGATCGCTTTCGGCCTTCACGGCCTCGGCTGCCACCAGCGCCAACGCCGGGCGCCTTGGTGCGGGAACTCGTCTGCTTCAGCCCGTTCGCCAGGTTGGCGACGTGAACCAGGCGCCTTTCGCGCATCTTGCCGCTGCCGCGCGTCCGGCGGCGACCGCCACTCCGTCACCCGATAGCCGAAAGCTGCCACGCGGCTCCCTGCTCGACCTTTCGGTCTGACCGTCGCCACTCGGGCGGTTGCAATTCAAGCCAGGTATTGATCCGTCCGTCTGAAACCGGCACCCTTCGCCGATGGCAGATTTCACTCGCCGCATTCCTGAAGGTGACAATCGCGAGCGCGCGGTCTGCGTCGATTGCGGCTACGTGGCCTACGACAATCCGAAGATCGTGGTCGGCTCGGTCATCGTCGCCGAGGATGGCAAGATATTGCTGTGCCGACGTGCGATCGAGCCTCGGCTTGGTTTCTGGACCTTGCCGGCCGGCTTCATGGAGCTTGGCGAGACGATCGAGGAAGGTGCGGCGCGCGAGGCGTTCGAGGAGGCGCAGGCGCGCATCCATATCGAGGGCATCGTCGGCATCTTCAGCATCAGCCGCCTTGGCCAGGTGCAAATTCTGTTCCGTGCCCGGTTTTCCGACGACGCCTTGGCGGAGCAGCCGGTGACGCCGCTGTTCGGCGTCGGAGAGGAAAGTCTGGAGGTCGCGCTGTTCGACTGGGACAGCATACCGTGGGACGAGTTGGCGTTTCCCACCGTGCGATGGGCGCTCGATGCTTGGAAGCGGATGGCGCCGGACGGGTTCGGCGCGCCGGCCGGCAATCCGGCGGAGGACCCACGTGGCATGGCACGGGTGACGCCGCGAGCGGGACTGTGACCCGCGCGATCAGGACACGGGTGGGGCGGTGCGTTGTGGTCCTGGCCACGCTGCTGCAGGGCGCGGCGAATGCGGCCATCCAGGGCCCGGAAGATAGATCGAATGCGGCGCAAGCGATGCCGATACCGCCGATACCGCCACGGGATCGACCGACTTATGAGGCGGCACCCCTCCCCAACAACGATGCTCGGGGGCCGGAGGCGAGCACGCCGCAAGGTATCGAGCTGGTTCCTCGACTGTATCACCGGCGGGAACTTCACACCGGCCTGGGCTACACGCCAGGCTCGGAATTCCGTGAGCGCGAAAGCGACGGCCTGAACAGGCTTGGTCCCGGCTTGAATCTTAGGGTGCCGCTGAAGTAGGGCGGGAACTTTAGGGTTTGGTTAAGGATTCGGGATCAAGTCTGATCCAAATCCGGAACATGTGCCGGTGCAGGCGATGGAACCTTGCATGACCGTGACACGATCGAATGGCCGCCCAGGTATCAGATCCCCAGCTATCAGATCGGCTGAGCGCTTCTCAAGCAAGGAAGGCATGTCGCCTGGTTCCGGCACATCCAGTATTGCCGGTGCCGCACCGAGCCTCGTTGCTGTTCTCAACGAGTGGGCGCGGGCCGAGGATGTCCGATCGGAGATGGGACGAGGGTCCATTTCCGGTTCGACCGCAAGAACGCCGCAACCTGAAGCAATGATGGCGCGCCGTGCACGGGTCACCGGCAGCGGTGCGACAGCCCTCGCCCTCCAACAGCCGGGAAACCATCACGCCGTAGCGATCTTTGCCGACGTCGGAGATTTTGTTGTGGAGCATTTTCTTTAGGAATGACGGCGCTTGGGACCGTTTTTTCAGCGGGTCCAGCGTGTTTTAGGCACAGGTTCAGACTGCCCATCTTTGGACGGCTGGAATGCGTGCGCAGGACGGTCCCAATGATGCTTCCTTTTTTGAACGCATAGACCGTGGCGATCAGGCGCGACATTCGATAGGCTGGCGCGGCTCTAATTGTCCTTCGTCAGGTTTGATCATGTTGCGCCGGTCCGCGCGCGTTTCTCCCGAGCTGGTCTTGCGGGCCTACCGCCAGGGCCTGTTCCCGATGGCGGAGACGCGGCGCAGCGACCGGCTCTATTGGCTGGATCCGGAGCGGCGTGGCGTGCTGCCGCTCGATCGTTTTCATCTGCCTCGGCGATTGCGCCGGACCGTGCTGTCGGATGCGTTCGCCGTGACCGTGGACCAGGATTTCAGCGCGACCATCGGATGTTGCGCCGCCCCGGCGCCCGGCCGGCACGAAACCTGGATCAATCCGGAGATCCTGCATCTGTTCACGGAGCTGCACCGTATGGGTCATGCCCATTCGGTCGAGTGCCGCCGCGATGGATCGCTGGTCGGAGGGTTGTATGGAGTCGCGATCGGCGGCGTGTTCTTTGGCGAGAGCATGTTCAGCCTCTGCCGGGATGCTTCCAAGGTCGCGCTTGTGCACCTTGTCGCCCGGCTTCGGCTTGGCGGCTTTCGCCTGCTTGACACGCAGTTCCTCACCGAGCACCTGGCCCAGTTCGGCGCCGAGGAAATCCCGCGCGACGAATACCGGCACGCGCTCGCGATTGCGCTCGAGGCTCCCGCCGCCTGGCCCACCTGCACCGATCCGGCATGGCTGCGTCAGGAGTTCATACGCCTCTGAGTGGCGGCTGAGCTTGACCGGGTCCAGGTGCGCGGCCAGCTTTGAAACCTTGCGGCAATCCTGCAACGGAGCTTTTGAATGAAACGGCGATCTTTCGCGGCGGCACTCGGCGGCGCCGGCTTGCTGATCGCCGGAGCGGTGGTGCCAGCCGGCGCCGCGGAGCACCCGCCATTCGTTCCGACCCGGGACGTGTCGGTGACCTACCAGGTCGAGGCTGACGGCATGCCCGGCGGCATGGGACCCCAGGACGTCAAGGTATTCTACTCCACCGCCGCGGCGCGGGCCCGAATCGAGCGCGCGGAGGGCCCGGGATACCTTATCGTCGACCGTGCGGCAGGGCGCGCGACGATGGTGATGGAGCCGCTGCAAAGCTACTTCGAAATACCTTTCAACGACCGCACCGGGGCTGGCCTGCTGCTGGATGACCGGATGCGCTTCACGCGCGGCGGCACCGACCACGTCGTCGGGCTCGCCTGCACGATGTGGGACGTGGTCAGTGACAAGACCACGGCACGGCTGTGCATCACCGAAGACGGCGTGATCCTGTCCGGCAACGGCCGCGACAGCCAGCGCGGCGCTGGGCGGATGACCGCGACCGCCGTCCGCTACGCCGCCCTGCCCGCTTCGCTGTTCACGCCGCCGGCCGGCTTTCATCATATCGAGCTGCCAGCCGGCGCTGGTGCCGCCTCACCCCGCCGGCCGCCGGGATGAGCGGTACGCTGCCACGCTCTCGTCCTGCCCCGCGTCGCTACCCGCCCTGGCGCGATCGCGCCGGAAGGTTCTCCGTCCCCAAGGCGGCGGTGCTGGCCGGGACTGTGCTGCCGGCTGCGCTGATCGCCTATTGGTGGCTCAACGATGACCTTGGACCGCGCACGCTTAACGCGGCGATTCACGAGTTCGGCAAGTGGGCCGAGCGCTTCCTGTTGCTCTCGCTTGCGGTCACTCCGGCCCGATACGTATTCGACCAGGGCAAGGTGGTGATCGTGCGTCGGATGCTCGGAGTCACCGCGGCGACTTATGCCGTCGCTCATTTCAGCCTGTATGTCGCCGACCAGCAGTTCAGCTTTTGGAAGATCGACAACGAGATCGTGAATCGGTTCTACCTGACCATCGGCTTTATAGCCCTGGTCGGGCTGGTGGCGCTCGGCATCACCTCGACCGATGGCTGGGTACGCCGGCTGGGGCGGAACTGGAAGCGGCTGCACTGGCTGATCTACCCGATCGGCGTGCTGGCGCTATGGCATAGTTTCCTGCAGTCGAAGGCCGGCATTTCGGCCGCCCTGTTCGTCGCCGGCGTCTTTCTCTGGCTGATCGCCTGGCGCCTGCTGCCGACAAGGTTGCGGGCCGACCCATGGGCGGTGCTGGCCCTGGCGCCGGTCGTGGCGGTACTGACCGCCGGGCTGGAGTTCGCCTGGTACGGCTTGGCCACGCGGGTCAACCCGTGGCGGGTCCTAAACGCCAACCTTGACATCGAGTATGGGCCGAGCATCGCGGTTTGGGTCGCGATCGCCGGCCTCGCCCTCACGGCCGCGATGCTGTTGCTTCGGATTGTCCGGCGCAAAAAGCCGCGCAAGTCTGTCTCGTCGGTGCCGTCCCCGGCATGAGTCGGCCTTGCCGTGTTGGTTGCACAGCATTGCCGGCATTCGTATATCCACTCGGATGTTAGACCTTGATCGGAACTGGGATGTGCTGGTGGTTGGCGGTGGCAACGCCGCCCTGTGCGCCGCCATAACCGCCCGCCAGCAGGGTGCCAGCGTCTTGCTTCTGGAGCATGCGCCAAAAGCCTTTCGCGGCGGCAACAGCCGGCACACCCGCAACTTCCGCTCGATGCACGAGAAGCCGACCGACGTGCTGACTGACTCTTATCTGGAAGAAGAATACTGGGACGACCTCAAGCGCGTCACCGCCGGCAACACTGACGAGGCGCTAGCCCGGATGACGATTCGTGCCTCCTCCGGCGTCACCAAGTGGATGGTGCAGTCGGGCGTGCGCTTCCAGCAGTCGCTTACCGGCACGCTCAGCCTGTCACGCACCAACGCGTTTTTCCTGGGTGGCGGCAAGGCTTTGGTCAACGCCTACTATGTCACCGCGGAAAAGCTCGGCGTGCAGGTGCTGTACGACACCGAGGTGATGGCGCTGCACATGGAGGACGGCTTCGTCCGCTCCGCCGAAATCCGCTATCGCGGCTATCCTGAAACCGTGCGCGCTCGCTGCGTCGTCGCGGCCTCGGGCGGCTTTCAGGGCAACCTCGATTGGATGCGCCAGTACTGGGGCGACGCAGTCGACAACTTCGTCATCCGCGGCACGCCCTATGCGAAAGGTTTGGTACTGAAAAGCCTGCTGGGCCAGGGGGTCGCCAGCGTTGGCGACCCAACGCAATTCCATGCGGTAGCACTGGATGCGCGGGCGCCGAAATTCGACGGTGGCATCGCGACCCGGCTCGACAGCGTGCCGTTCAGCATCGTGGTCAATCGCGACGGCGACCGGTTCTACGACGAGGGCGAGGATTTCTGGCCGAAGCGCTACGCCATCTGGGGCCGGCTGATCGCCCAGCAGCCGGACCAGATTTCTTTCTCCGTTTTTGATCAGAAATGCGTGCCGATGTTTATGCCTTCGATCTATCCCGCCTATCGTGGCGACACCATTTCAGAACTTGCTACGGCGCTCGGTCTGGATCCTGGAAAATTGGAAGCCACCGTGGCGCAGTACAACGCGGCGGTGCACGAGGGAAAGTTTGAGCCCGGAAAACTCGACGACTGCACGACTGCGGGAATCACGCCGCCAAAAACGCACTGGGCAAGGAAAATCGATACTGGCCCCTTCTACGGCTATCCGCTGCGCCCGGGCATCACCTTCACCTATCTCGGCGTGCGCGTGAACGATCGGGCGCAGGTGCTGATGGAGGATGGCAGGCCGGCCGCCAACCTGTTCGCCTCGGGCGAGATCATGGCCGGCAACATCTTGGGACGCGGCTACCTGGCCGGGTTCGGCATGACGATCGGCACGGTGTTCGGCCGCATCGCGGGACAGGAAGCGGCGAAGAATGCACGAAACTGAGGCGGTCGCGGATGCCCGCCGGTTCATGGAAATCTGCAACGGCTGCCGCTACTGCGAGGGCTTCTGCGCGGTGTTTCCGGCGATGGAACTTCGACGCGATTTCGCCGCCGCCGACCTGAGCTACCTCGCCAACCTCTGCCACGGCTGCCAGGGCTGCTACTACGCCTGCCAGTACGCGCCGCCGCATGAGTTCGGCGTCAACGTGCCCCGCGCCATGGCCAACGTGCGGGCGGAAAGCTACGAGGCCTACGCCTGGCCGCAGCCGCTGGCCAAGCTCTTCCAACGCAACGGCCTGGTGGTCTCGCTCGTCCTCGCCGCCGGCATCGCCCTGATCCTGTTCCTGTCGATCCTGCTGCGCTCGACCCAGATGTTCACGATGTGGCCGGTCCAGCCCGGCGCCTTCTACGCGGTGATCCCGTACCAGGCGATGGTCTGGACCGGCACGCTCACCTTCGGCTTTTCGCTCTTCGCGCTGTTCATGGGTGCCAGGAACTTTTGGCTCGACGCCGGCAGCAGCAAGGTCCCCGCCCGCGCGGTCGGCGAGGCGTTGTGGGACGTGCTGACGTTGAAATACCTCGGCGGCGGCGGCCACGGCTGCAACGACAACGACGAGCGCTTCTCGATGACCCGGCGCTACCTGCATCACGCCATGTTCTACGGCTTTTTCCTGTGCTTCGCCTCGACCTCGACCGCCACGGTCTATCATCATTTCCTCGGCTGGCAGGCGCCCTATCCGTTGTTCAGCCTGCCCGTCGTGCTCGGCGCGGTGGGCGGCGTCGGCCTACTGGTCGGCACCACTGGCCTGTTCGCGATGAAATTTACCGCCGATCCGGTGCCGTCGTCGAAAAACCTGCTCGGCATGGATGTGGCGCTGCTGGTGCTGCTGGCCGCTGCCGCCGCCACCGGCCTGGTGCTGCTGGCGTGGCGCGCAACCGGCGGCATGGGCGTGCTGCTCGCCGTCCATCTCGGCGTGATCCTGGCGCTGTTCCTGGTGCTGCCCTATTCCAAGATGGTCCACGGCGTCTATCGATCCGCGGCTCTTCTCCGCCACGCGGCAGAGCGAACATATCCGTAGGGCGGAAAAGCCCTTGCGCCTTCCGTCGCCTGTTTTTGGCATCCAGAAGATGGCGGAAGGTGCA
>JANXRT010000539.1 GCA_025356735.1 Acetobacteraceae bacterium
CTAGGACATGATCGGAAGGGCTATCTAAAGTATTGAAAAAACTGGCGGACCCGATACGATTCGAACGTACGACCTTTGCCTTCGGAGGGCAACGCTCTATCCAGCTGAGCTACGGGTCCCGCGTAACCCCCCGTCTGGAGGCAACTCGCTTCCTATAGCTGCATTCCCCACAAACCTCAATGTCTCCATTTCACCGATTTTCACCATGGCCATTTCCGCACGCGATCGTCCTCCTGGGCCTCTGTCAACTCGGTTGGCCCGTCCGCGACGGCGCGCGGATGTCCCGGCAACGAATCCGGATCTTGCCAGCAGTCTACCGCTCCTAGCCCGCGCGTGCAGAACGCTGGCGGCGTCGGCTTCGGTTCCACGGGCCGGCACCAGGTTTTACCCTGGTCCAACCGCACAACCGAACAGTCGCGCCCCGTCCACCAGGAATACATGGCATCCGCCGGCGTGCGATGGATCGCCGCCACGCTGCCTACATTCGCCCCAACCGCGGCCGCGGCGATCAGGTTGTCCGACCAGCCACAGCCGGCCAAAGGGAGGAGCATCAGAAGAAAGAGGTTTTTCATCCGCCCATCATGCACCCTAAAAGTAAATGAATCCTTGCCGACCCGACGGTTTGCGGCCACACCCCGACGCCGCTATGGTCCGCCGCCGCAGGCGTTCGGGCGCCGTGGCAGACACAGGCAAGCGAGAGAATCCGCGTGGTTGATATTTTCGACGAGGTCGAGGAAGACCTCCGGGCCGAACGCGCCGAAAAGTTGTTCAAAAAGTATGCGTGGCTGATGGTCACCCTTGCTGTGGCGATCGTGGCTGCCGCGGCAGGATGGCAACTGTGGACACGCTATCAGAACCAGCAGGACGCCGCAGCGGCCGCCAAATTCGTTGCGATACAGACCGCCTTGGAGCAGCCAAACGCGGCCAAGGCCGACCAGATCGCGCCGCTCGATCAATTCGCGGCCACCGCTCCGGAAGGATATAGGACGCTCGCCCGTTTGCGGGAGGCTAGCCTGAAAGCCGACACTGACGATCTGCCGGGAGCCATTGGGCTGTGGAACATGATCGCCGCCGATACCAGCGCCGATCGGCTGTTACGCGATTTCGCAAGCCTGATGGCGACCGCCCGCGAACTCGACCGCGGCGATCCCAACCAACTCGAAGCGCGTTTGAAGCCGCTGGCCGACCCTGCCAACGCCTGGTCCGCTTTGGCGCGGGAGCAACTCGCGATGCTCGAACTGCGGCAGGGTAAGGTCGATAGTGCCCGCGCGACGTTGCAGGCGCTGACCTTCGACGCCAACGCTCCTTCCGGTCTGCGCGCGCGTGCCTCAGCCTTGTTGGCTGGTTTGGGCACGTCGGTATCTAAATGACCGGTGAACCATCCAACCGACAGGGAAGCCTTGGCGTGAGCCTGAATGCGTCCTCCAAAGCTGTGGTAAAGATGGGCAAAGCCGGCTTGCTGGCCCGCCGATCCGTTTTGTTTGCGCCTCTCGCTCTGGGCGGCTGCTCTTTGTTCGAGTCGTGGTTCGGTGAGAATAAAACTATCCTACCGGGTAAGCGGGAGTCGGTATTTGTCGATCGTCGCGGCCTGGTGGTGGACGAAAACCCCCCTAAGGTCGTGCTGCCCGCCGCCGTCCAAAACGCCGCATGGCCGCAGGCCGGCGGCAACCCGGCGCATTTCATGGGCCATCTCGCGGCCAGCGACCAACCGAAAGAGGCCTGGAGGGCCGATGTCGGAGAAGGTGGCGGCTATCGCAAGATCATCATGGCTCAACCAGTCGTTCTCGACGGTACGGTGTTCACGATGGATTCCGATGCGGTTGTCTCGGCTTTCGCGCTTGCCGACGGCAAACGCCGGTGGCGAACCGATACCAAGCCGAAGGACGCGGACGATAGCACCAATGTCGGTGGCGGCCTGGGTGCCGACGGAACCACGCTGTATGCGGTGAATGGCCTGTCTTCGCTGGTGGCGCTGGATGTGGTGTCTGGCAAGGAGAAATGGCGTCACGATTTGGGTGTTCCCGCTCGCTCCGCCCCCATGATCGCGGATGGCCGGGTTTTCGTCACGACAATCGACGACCACCTATTCGCGTTCACCGCGGCGGACGGCCGGCAACTATGGGTTCATCAAGCCGCCGAACCGGTGACCTCGATGCTAGGTCAGCCTGCGGCCGCCTACTATCGCGGCCTGGTGGTTGCTGGCTTCGGTTCGGGTGAACTCGCCTGCCTGCGAGCTGATAGCGGGACGGTGGTGTGGACCGACAGCCTTGGAGCTTCCGAGGGACGGGCATCGGTGGCCGACTTCTTGTCGATCC
>JANXRT010000021.1 GCA_025356735.1 Acetobacteraceae bacterium
GGATCGAACGCGTCCGGATCCTGCCAGAACCGGCGGTGGCGGTGCAGCACCCAGGGAGAGATGCTGATCACGGTGCCGGCGGCGATGCGGCGGCCGCCTACCGTGTCCGGCCCTTGCGCCTCGCGCACGATCATGAAGGCCGGCGGGTACAGCCGCAGCGTCTCGTCGATGAAGGCGCGGGTGTAGGGCAGCGACTTCACCGCGGCGGCGGCGTTGTCCGCCGACAGATCGACCTGGGCGGCTTCGGCGGCGATCCGCGCGGCGTGCTGCGGCAGCAGCGTGGCCAGGTAGCAGGCCCAGAACAATGTGACGGCGGTGGTCTCGTGCCCGGCCAGGATCATCGTCGCGACCTCGTCGCGCAGCTGCGCGCGGTCGAAGCCGGCCCCGGTCTCGGGATCGCGCGCGCCGGCCAGGAAGTCGAAAAGATCGCGCGGCGCGTCGTCGGGGCGCGACTGGGCTTCGCGCGCGTCGATGATGCGGTCGATCAGCCGCAGCCAGTCACGCCGGAACACGGCGCGGCCGCGGTCCAGCGGCGACTGCATCGTGCCCGGCAGCAGCAGGTCGAGGAAGCCGGGCTGGGCGAACTGGCGGGCATAGCGCATCAGCATGCCGCGCAATTCGGCGCCGAAATTCTTCATCTCGAGCGAGAACATCGACTGGCCGGCGATGTTCAGCGCGAGATGCTGCAGGTCGCGCAGCAGCTCCACCGGGCGGCCGGGACGCTGCGCCAGTTCTTTCTCGGTGGCTTCGCTGGCGGCGACGATGTGGCGCGCCAGCACCGGCATGACACGCGGCGCCATCGACGGTGCGATGGTGCGGCGCTGGTGGCGCCAGGCTTTTCCCTCGGCGAGGAACAGCCCGGCACCGAGCACCGGCTGCAGCACGCGCCGGGTGCCGATATTGCGGGCGTAGTTCTCATGGTTGTCGACCAGCACGTGGCGGATCGACTCAGGCTCGTTGAGCATCAGCTGCTCACGGCCGAGGAATTTGCCCGGCAGGTCTCCCATCTCGTAGGCGGCCTGCCCCCACAGCTCCAGCGGGTTGCGGCGGAGCACGAGGAAAGCCTCCAGCTGCGTGCGCAGGCGCGTCGGCACCGGCGGCCGCGGCGGGTAGGGATCGGGCAGGTTCGCGGAGATGTCGAGCATGGCTGAGACATGGGAGCCGCATGGCCGCAATCCAGGAGGCAGCATGCGGAACCGCGGGGGATACGGTCCGTTACTCCGTAGAAAAAGCGTCGACAAAGGTAAAAAACCAATCATGCCCTCAGATTCCGACCAGAGGCCCGAGACCTCGCCCGATCGGCGCGACCTGCTGAAATGGACCACCACCGGGGCCTTGGCTACGGGACTGGCTGCCCTCACCGGACGACAGGCTGAGGCTGCCACAGCGCCGGGGCCGAGCACTGGCCCAATGCACCGGCGCATGATCGGCTTCATGCTGGCGCACGAGCAGTTCCCGGTGCCCGAGCTGGTCAAGCTTGGCGTGTCGGCGTCGCGCGGTGGCTTCGATCTGCTAGCGCTGAGCGACCATTTTCAACCTTGGCAGGACAATCAGGGCCACGCCGGCAGCGCCTGGGTGACGATGGCGGCAACCGGGGCGCAGGCGCCGCGCGCCTGGATGGGCACGGCCGTGACGTGCCCGACGCTGCGCTACAACCCGGCGGTGGTGGCCGAGGCATTCTCGTCGATGAGCTTGCTGTATCCCGGCCGGATATTTCTCGGAGTCGGATCGGGCGAGGCGCTGAACGAGCAGGCGGCGACCGGCGAGTGGCCGAAATGGCCCGAGCGCTGGGAGCGTCTGGTTGAGGCGATCGGCATCATCCGGGAGCTGTGGACCGGCCAGCCGGTTGATCACAAGGGCAAATACTACAACGTGACGGCGCGGCTGTACGATCCGCCGGCGCAGCCGATCCCGATCCTGACCGCGGCGAACGGTAAGAAATCGATGCGGCTGGCGGGCCAGCACGGCGACGGGCTGATCACCGATCCGATGAGCTGGAAGAAGTTCAAGGGCGAGTGGCAGGCGGGAGCGCGCGATGCCGGCAAGAACCCGGCCGACATGCCGGTGCTGGTCGAGCAGTACGTCGTGGTCGGCGACAAGGCCGACGCCCAGCGCGCGGCGGAGTACTGGCGGTTCGGGCCGAAATCCTGGAAGAGCTATTTTAACGTGGTCGATCCCGTGCAGATCCGGGAGAAGGCGGATGCAGAAGTTGCCTACGAGAAGGTCACCGAAGGCTGGCCGATCGGCACCGATCCCGCCCTGCACATCGCCAAGGTGAAGGAGCTGTTCGACAGCGGAGTCACCATCGTCAACATCCACGCCGGACAGCCGGACCAGAAGCGGGTGGTCGATTTCTACGCCTCGCACGTGCTGCCGGCGTTCAAGCGGCCGGCCTGAGGCGGGTTCGGGCCAACGAGAAAACTCAAGGCGAGAGGTGATCCAGACGGGTCGATGGCACGTATCGACGCCGACCGGAAAGGCTGATGCAACTTAACTTCCAGGAAGGCGACTGGCGGGTCGAGGTTCGGATCGGGAAGCGCAGCATCCAGCGCGCGCAGCCCGACATCGAGGAACTGCGTCAGCGGACCGGCCAGGCTTCCGACGTGCTGACCTCGCCGGCGCGCGTGCTGGCATCGAGCGTGGTCTGGAACGAACTGCCGGTCGCTGTCCTGATGCGCCGCCACGGCAGGCTCCATGGCGTCGCGTGGCTGATCTATCGCCGCAAGTACGGCGTTCTCGTCGGGCTGGCGAAGGGCGGCAACCTTTGCGGCCAAGGCAGCGTCGTCGCCGCCGCCCACGAACGCGTCGCCGTGCTCGAGGCCACTGCGCGCGTGTTGCTGCGCAATCCGCTCGCCCACACCGTGGTTGTCTCGACCCTGTGGGGCGAGCGTCCGGCAACCGACGATGTCGTGTCGATCGTCGGTATCAAAGGGCAATGGCACTTCCGCGACGTGCGTTTTCGGCTCCGTCTCGACGGCGGCCTTGAGGCGACCCTGGAGCGCCTCGGCTACAAGATGCGCCGCAACCTGCGCTACTACAGGCGGCGGGCCGAGGCGGAGTTCGGCTGCGAGTTCGTGCCGGAGATGACGCGCGAGCAGCGCCGCGAGGCCGTGGCGGAGCTGCTCGACAAGACCGCCTTCCCGCTCGGCGCCCGCCGCGCCTGGCAGATCGAGGCCAACCTGCAGGCGACGCCCGGCGCCTGTGCCGTGGGATTGCGCCACCGCGATGGGGGTTGGCTGAGCTACGTCGCCGGCTGGCGCAGCGACGAGGGCATCCATGTCGACTGGCAGCTCAACCGCGCGTGCCACAAGCAGGCCTCGCTCTCGACCGTGATGCGAGCCTATCTGCTACAGCACGAGGCGGCGCGCGGAACGCCGGCGATTGTCTTTGTCGGGCTCACCTCCGACTTCTGGAGCCGCGCCTGCGAGGCGGATATCTGCGGCGACCTGCTGGCGACCCGCTCCGGACGAACGGGCGACCTGGTCCGATGGCTGACACGATCGTTCAGCTCGAAAGGCCAAGTCGCGAGGCTTCACGCAAGGGCGCTGACGGCCCAGGCGGCGACGGCACGCCTGCCGTAGCGGCCAATCGTCCGGGTGGAATTCCTTGCCCTCGTTCATGACGGCGTAGAGCCGGTCCATCTCGACATCGAACTCGGCCCAGAGCGCCGCCCCTTCCTCGGCGGGTAGCATGTCCTTGCCGAAGCGGAAGGCGTTGTCCTCGTGGATCATGACGAGCCTGTCGGTCCACGGCATCGTTTCGGCCGCCTTGACCAGCGCAAGGCGGCCAGTCGGAACCTTCGCCTACTCCGCCCTTTTGCGGGTTTAGGCAGGGCCTAACCTTCCTATCCTCCTTCCAAATAAGCCGCCCGTATCTCAGGCCGAGCTAGCAACTCGGCGCCCGTTCCAGCCATGGTGATGGCGCCGTTGACCAGCACGTAGCCGCGGTGGGCGAGGCGCAGCGCCTGGAAGGCGTTCTGCTCGACCAGCAGCACCGTCAGCCCGGTACGTCGGTTGAGGTCGCGGATGGCGGCGAAGATCTGCCGGACCATTAGCGGGGCGAGGCCGAGCGAGGGTTCGTCGAGCAGCAGCAGCCGGGGGCGCGACATCAGGGCGCGGCCGATGGCGACCATCTGCTGCTCGCCGCCGGACAGGGTGCCGGCGCGCTGGGCGCTGCGCTCGGACAGCCGGGGGAACAGGGCGAAGACCTCGTCCATGGTGGTTCGGGTGTCGGGGTTGCCGGCGACCTCGGCACCCATCTGGAGATTTTCGAAGACGGTCATGCGGGCGAACACGCGGCGGCCCTCGGGGGACTGGGCGATGCGGCGGCGCATGATCTCGAAGGTCGGCAGGGCGGCGATCTCCTGGCCGTCATATCGGATCGAGCCGGCGCGGGCGCGGGGGTTGCCGCACACGGTCATCATCAGGGTGGATTTGCCGGCCCCGTTGGCGCCGATGAGAGTAACAATCTCGCCCTCGTGGACCTCCAGGTCAACGCTTTTCAGGGCCTGGATGGCGCCGTAGAACGAACTCACGCCGGATAGTTTCAGAAGCGCCGTCATGCCGCCGTTTCGTCCTCGTCGCCCTCGCCGAGGTAGGCGGAAATAACCGCCGGGTCGGCGCGGATCTCGGCGGGGGTGCCGTCGCTGATCTTGCGGCCGTGGTCGAGCACGACGACGTGGTCGGAGATGCGCATGACCACGCCCATGTCGTGCTCGATCAGCAGCAGGGAACAGCCGTTGTCACGGATGCCGAGCAGCAGCCGGTTGAGTTCCTCGCTCTCGCGCGGGTTGAGCCCGGCGGCGGGCTCGTCCAGGCACAGCAGCACCGGATCGATGCACATGGCGCGCGCGATCTCCAGCCGGCGCTGGGCGCCGTAGGGGAGCGCGCCGGCGGGATCGTCGGCGCGCGCGGTGAGGCCGATCGCATCCAGCCAGAACCTTGCCTTATCCACCCCTTCCCGCTCGGCGGCGCGGTAGCGGCCGAGCCCCAGCACCGCCAGCACGCCGAGGCCGGTGGCGGCCATCAGCGTGTTGTGCTGGGCGACGAGGAGGTTCTCCAGCACCGACATGCCGGCGAACAACCGGATGTTCTGGAAGGTCCGGCCGACCCTGGCCTGGCGCGCGATGCGGTGGCCCTGCATCGCCTCCAGCTCGTATTTTTCTCCGTTCGGGTGGGTCAGCGCCAGGGCACCGGAGGTCGGGCGGTAGAAGCCGGTGATGCAGTTGAACACCGTCGTTTTTCCGGCGCCGTTGGGGCCGATCACCGCGGTGATCTCGCCGGTGCGGGCGGTGAAGCTGAGCGCATCGACCGCCTTGAGGCCGCCGAAGCGCATGGTCAGGGCCTCGACCGACAGCAGCGTGGTCATGCGGCGGCTTCCGGCAGCTGCTCGGTCGGGATCAGCTTCGGCGTGCCGAGGGCGACGCTGGGCGTGCGGCCGGAGATCAGCCCGCGTGGACGGAGGATCATGATCAGCACCAGCGCCAGCCCGAACACCAGCATGCGGTATTCCTGCAGGTCGCGGAAAACCTCGAAGCCGCCGATCATGATAAGGGCGGCGAGCGCCACGCCGAGCTGGCTGCCTAGGCCGCCGAGCACGACGATGGCGAGCACGATGGCGCTCTCGATGAAGGTAAAGCTTTCGGGGCTGACGAAGGCCTGCCTCGTCGCGAAGAATGCCCCCGCGAAGCCGCCGAACATGGCGCCGATGGCGAACGCTGTGAGCTTGGTGTTGGTCACGTTGATGCCGAGCGACCGGCAGGCGACCTCGTCCTCGCGCAGCGCCTCCCAGGCGCGGCCGAGCGGCAGGCGGCGCAGGCGCAAGGTGACCCAGTTGGTCAGCAAAGCGAGGGCGAAGATCACGTAATAGAGGAATGCCACGCGCTGGGTGACGTTGGGCTCGATGCCGAAGAACCCGGCGAAGGTGCCGGGGCCGCCGGACATGTCGAACCTCAGGCCGAACAGGGTCGGGCGGGGGATGCCGGCGATGCCGTTGGGGCCGCCGGTCAGGCTGACCCAGTTGGTGATGACGACGCGGATGATCTCGCCGAACGCCAGGGTGACGATGGCGAGGTAATCGCCGCGCAACCTGAGCACGGGGAAGCCGAGCAGGACGCCGAACCCGCAGGCCATCAGGCCGGCAACGGGCAGGCAGGTCCAGAAGCCGAGGCCATAGGTGGTGGACAGGATCGAGTAGGTGTAGGCGCCGACGGCGTAGAAGGCGACGTAGCCGAGGTCGAGCAGGCCGGCCAGGCCGACGACGATGTTGAGGCCCCAGCCGAGCATGACGTAGGTCATCACCAGAATGCCAAGGTCGAGGTAGTAGCGCCCGGCGATCAGCGGCAGGATAGCGGCGACAACGAGCAAAGCCGGCGCGAGTATTTTTCCGCCCCTTCGAAGCATCTCGATGCGGGCGGCGTTTGCTGCTTTTGGCGCCGGGCGGTGACGCGCGTGCCACAGGTGAAAAAGCAGCCGGCCGGCGAACACCACGGCAACGGCGATGGCGACGGCCTCAGGCCGGTAGCGGAGGGTCAGGCCAGTGGGGCTGGTGGTCGTCACCAGGCCGATCATGGTGCCGAACAGGCCGAGCGCCACCAGCGCCGACAGGAAAGCGTCGCGAAAAGCCGGTTTCATACCTTCTCGACGTCCGCGCGGCCGAGAATGCCGGTCGGCATGAAGATCAACGCCAGGATCAGGATGGCGAAGGCTGCGACATCCTTGTAGGCGATGGAGAAATAGGCCGACCAGAAGGTCTCGATCAGCCCGATCAGTAGGCCGCCGAGCACGGCGCCAGGCAGGCTGCCGATGCCGCCAAGCACCGCGGCGGTGAACGCCTTGACGCCGGCGATGAAGCCCACGAAGAAGTCGATCACGCCGTAGTACATCAGGAACATCAGCCCGGCGACGGCGGCCAAGGCAGCACCGATGACGAAGGTCAGGCTGATGGTGCGGTCGGTGTCGATGCCGAGCAGCCCGGCCATCTTGAGGTCCTGCTCGCAGGCGCGCATCGACCGGCCGAGCGGCGTTCGCGTCACCAGCCAGGTGAAGACCGCGAGCACCAGAAGCGTGGTGACCACGATGGCGATCTGCATCCAGGTGATTTGCACCGCGAAGCCGTCCTGCTGGAACAGCTGGATGCCGCCGGGCAGCAAGGCCGGCATCGGCTTGACGCGGGCTCCCTGGCTGACCTGGACGAAGTTCTGCAGCACGATCGACATGCCGATGGCGCTGATCAGCGGGGCCAGCCGGAACGAACCGCGCAACGGGCGGTAGGCGACGCGCTCCACCGTCCAGCCATACAGCGCGGCGATGCCGGCGGCGAAGATCAAGGTGAGCGCCAGGGCCAACGGCACCGCAGTGATGCCCAATCCGGCGAGGCCAGTCAGCGCGATGAGGGAAAGGAACGCGCCGACCATGAAAATGTCGCCATGGGCGAAGTTGATCATGCCGATGATGCCATAGACCATGGTGTAGCCGACAGCGATGAGGCCATAGATCATGCCGAGGGTGACGCCGTTGATCAGCTGTTGCAACGCGTAGGCCACGTAAGACACTCCGTCAGGGCAGGGTGTCACAAAACACACAGGCTTTGGCGGATGCAAGGCTTGGTCGGGTTGTCCGCCCCTTCCCTTCCCGTTCCGATGTTGCTATGCCACGGCGATTGTGGGGCATCCGGGTCGGTTTCCTCCTTGTGGGTGCATAGCTCAGTTGGTAGAGCAGCTGACTCTTAATCAGCGGGCCGTAGGTTCGAATCCTACTGCACCCACCAAACCCGTCAGCATCACCAAACAGCGCATGCGGTCAGGTTGACCTC
>JANXRT010000121.1 GCA_025356735.1 Acetobacteraceae bacterium
GACAAGCGTGGCGGCAACGAGGGGCCGAACGTCGGGGTCGTCGTCAAGGCTCGTCCGAAGACCCGCAAGCCGGCGATGTACAAGGTCCTGATGCTGAACGACGACTACACGCCGATGGAGTTCGTCGTGCATGTGCTGGAACGGTTTTTCCAGAAGAACCGCGATGAAGCGACACGCATCATGATGCATGTGCATCGCCGCGGCGTCGGCGTCTGCGGCGTGTTCACCTACGAGGTCGCCGAGACCAAGGTGACGCAGGTGATGGATCTGGCGCGGCAGAACCAGCATCCGTTGCAGTGCACGATCGAAAAAGAGTAGGCCGGCGAAATCGGTTTGCGACGCATGATGATATTGGCGCCCGCCTATCGCCGCCCCATGTCGTGTAAGGCGTGCTGAATAAGCTTGCCGACTACCGAGTGTCCGCACCATCGTGCCATCATCGTCGCGTGGTTTACTCGTCCGCCCGGACAGACTTCGCGGACCAGCGTGTTAGGAGCGTCGCAGATCATGCTATCACGGAACCTTGAACAGACGCTGCACCGCGCCTTGTCGTTCGCCAGCGAGCGCAAGCACGAATATGCAACGCTTGAGCACCTGTTGCTCGGCCTGCTCGACGATCAGGATGCGTCCGGCGTCCTGAAGGCCTGCGGAGTCGATATCGACAAGCTTCGCAACGATCTTTCCGAATTCCTCGAAAAGGATCTGGCGGGCCTGGCCACCGACCGGCAGGGCGACCCGAAGCCGACCGCAGGCTTTCAGCGCGTCGTGCAGCGCGCCGCCATCCACGTGCAATCGTCTGGACGTGATGAAGTAACCGGCGCCAACGTGCTGGTGGCGCTGTTCAGCGAGCGCGAGAGCCATGCGGTGTATTTCCTGCAGCTGCAGGACATGACCCGGCTGGATGCGGTCAACTTCATCAGCCACAACATCGCCAAGGCGCCCGGCCGCGCCACCCAGCGCCCGACCGCCGGCAGCGACCGGCCAACCGAGGGCGGCGGCTCCGAGCCCGAGCGCGAGGAGAAGCCCGGCAAGCGCGGCCAGGACGCGCTGTCGAACTACTGCGTCAACCTCAACAAGAAGGCGATGGCCGGCAAGATCGACCCGCTGATCGGCCGCGAGTCCGAGATCGAGCGGACCATCCAGATCCTGTGCCGCCGAACCAAGAACAACCCGCTCTATGTCGGCGATCCCGGGGTCGGCAAGACCGCCATCGCCGAGGGCCTGGCCAAGCGCATCGTCGAGGGCGACGTGCCAGAGGTGCTGGCCAAGTCCACCATATTCGCGCTCGACATGGGCGCGCTGCTCGCCGGCACGCGCTATCGCGGCGACTTCGAGGAGCGGCTGAAGGCGGTCGTCACCGAGCTTGAGGCGCATCCCGGCGCCATCCTGTTCATCGACGAGATCCACACCGTGATCGGCGCCGGCGCCACCTCCGGCGGGGCGATGGACGCCTCCAACCTGCTCAAGCCGGCGCTGGCGTCCGGCACCATGCGGTGCATCGGCAGCACGACCTACAAGGAATTCCGCAACTACTTCGAGAAGGACCGCGCGCTGGTCCGCCGGTTCCAGAAGATCGATGTCAACGAGCCTTCGATCGAGGATACCGTGAAGATCCTGCGCGGCCTCAAGGTGAACTACGAGAAGCACCACAAGGTGAAGTACACCGAGGAGGCGATCCGCGCCGCGGTCGATCTGTCGGCCAAGTACATCCATGACCGCAAGCTGCCCGACAAGGCGATCGATGTGATCGACGAGGTTGGCGCGTCCAGGATGCTGCTGCCCGAGAACAAGCGCCGCAAGACCGTGACACTCAAGGACGTCGAGGAGATGGTGGCGAAGATCGCCCGCATCCCGGCGAAGTCCGTCTCGTCCGACGACAAGGAGACGCTGCGCAACCTGGAGCGCGACCTCAAGGCGATGGTGTTCGGCCAGGACAAGGCCATCGAGGCTCTGTCTGCCGCGATCAAGCTGGCCCGGGCCGGATTGCGCGAGCCGGAGAAGCCGATCGGCAACTACCTGTTCTCCGGCCCGACCGGCGTCGGCAAGACCGAGGTCGCGCGCCAGCTCGCCAGCGTGCTGGGGATCGAGGT
>JANXRT010000131.1 GCA_025356735.1 Acetobacteraceae bacterium
GCGGACGTCGCCAAGGCGGCCGCGGAGATCATCCTCTTGGAACAGGACCTTGGTGTCGTCCACCGAGGGGTGCTGGAGGGGCGGCGCACGATCGTCAACACCAGCAAATACATCCTGATGGCCAGCAGCGCCAACCTCGGCAACATCGTCAGCATGGTCATCGCCGGGCTGATCCTGCCGTTCCTGCCGCTGTTGCCGATTCAGGTGCTGCTGACCAACCTGATCTATGACGCGGCACAACTCAGCCTGCCGCTTGACCAGGTCGATATCGAAACGACTTCACGCCCGGTGCATTGGGACATACGGCTAATCCGGCGCTTTATGCTGGTGATGGGGCCGGTCAGCACGCTGTTCGACCTGCTGACCTTTGCCGCGCTGCTGCTGCTGTTCCATGCCGGTGAGGGGTTGTTTCGCACCGGCTGGTTCCTAGAATCCCTGGTCACCCAGATCCTGATGATCTTTGCGGTGCGCACGCGCCGCCACCTGTTTGCCAGCCGCCCACATGCCAGCGTCATCGCCCTGGCGTTCGCCGCTACCGCGCTGACCCTCGCGCTGCCGTTCCTGCCAGTAGGCGCATGGTTCGAGTTCGTGGTGCCGCCGCTATCGTATTTCGGCTTCCTGGCAGTGGTTGTCGTCGCCTTCCTGGTCACCATCGAGGCGGTGAAGCGGCTATTCTACGCCCGTCTGCTCGGGCGCGACCGATAATTGCAACTCCTCTTCTATTCGGTGTCATGGCCCGCACGCGCTATATTAAATCGAGTATTCATGCTCAGGGCATGTCATCCTATGCATCACTCATGAAAGTAACGGATATGCAGAACGACGCAGGTTCTATGATGACCCGTGACGTTTGGACGGTCGCGCCGAACGACAACGTGGCAACCATCGCCACGCTGCTCGCCGATCACAACATCAGCGCCGCTCCCGTCTGCGACAAGGACGGCGTTCTGCTTGGAATGGTGAGCGAGGGCGACCTGATGCGACCCTTCGCCGAAACCAACGAGCTACGCCGGGCATGGTGGCTGTCGCTGCTCTCGGAGGGCGCGGAGCTGGCGCCGGAGTTTTCTGACTACCTTCGGCGCGATCACCTCCAGGCCCAAAATCTGATGACCGCTCCGGCGATCACCGCCGCCGAATCCACGACGCTGTCCCAGTTGTCGGAGTTGATGACGAGCCACCGCATCAAGCGTGTGCCGATCCTGCGGGAGGGACGCGTGGTCGGGATTGTCAGCCGTGCCGACCTGGTCCGCGCCCTGTCCAGATTGCCGGCGGATGCGATTGACCGCCGTTAGAAGGGGCGGGGCGTGACCGTCATTGCAGGCGCGGGCCGCAGGCGAGTCCTTGGCCTGGGAATAGCCGCCGCCTCGATCGCGGCCGGCGGCGCGGCCTATGCCGTCGCTGGCACCGGCAGCGTCGCCGACTATGACGAGGCAGTCCAGGCAATCTGGCACTGGCCGGATCCGCCGATTTCAAGCATCGAAAGTCGGCTGGTCCACGCGGCGACGCTTGCCGCGAACAGCCACAACACGCAGCCCTGGCGCTTCAGTATCGGCCAGAACCGGATCGGCCTGCGCGCCGATCCGGCACGGCGGTGTCCAGCGGTGGACCCGGATGACCACCACCTGTTTGTCAGCCTCGGCTGCGCGGTCGAGAACATGGTCCAGGCCGCCGGTGCCGCCGGTGTCGAGGCCTGGCCGAGCTTCAATCCCGATGATGGCGGCAGCATCGATGTCGCTTTGCGTCCGGACGTTGCCCGCAACACGCTCCTGGCCGCCGCAATCCCGCGGCGTCAAAGCACGCGCGCCAATTTCGATGGAAGCCCGATTTCGTTCACGGAACTCGATCGCCTGGTGTCAGCCGGCAGTGACGATGCAGTCGAGCTGATGCTGCTTACCGACCGGCAGGCGATGGAGCGGGTGCTCGCCGCGGTGATCGAGGGCAACACAGCCCAGGTCAACGATCCAGCCTTCGTCGCCGAACTGCGGCACTGGCTGCGGTTCAGCTACAGGGAGGCGCTCACCACCCTCGACGGGCTGTTCTCAGGTTGCACCGGCAACCCGGTGGTGCCCGATCTGGTCGGGCGCGGGCTGTTCACGCTGTTCTACACCGCAGCTGGCGAAAACCAGAAATATGTCGAACAGGTCCGTTCGTCTTCCGGAATCGCCGTCATCGCAGCCGAGACCGACGACCGGCAGGGCTGGGTCGCGGCCGGACGCGCCTTCCAGCGTTTCGCCCTGCAGGCGACCGCGATGGGACTGAAGCTTTCCTTGCTCAACAACCCGATAGAGGTCGCCGCGCTCCGCCCGCAATTCGCCGCCGCAATCGGATTGGGAGCCCGGCGGCCCGACATGGTCGTCCGGTTCGGGCGCGGCCCCGATCTGCCACGCTCGTTACGGCGAGGCGTTGGACAGGTTCTGGCGTGATATCTGCCAGGCTGCCGTTTAGTGCGATACCAGCGCGCACCGGCTTTCGTGCAGCAGGAGATCGCGGGTGACTCCGCCCAGCACCCATTCGCGCAACCGGCTGTGGCCATAAGCGCCGGCCACGATGAGGTCGGCGCCCTGCTCCTCGGCGATGGCGTCGAGCCGGCTGGCATCGTCGCCGACCGAGGGCGAAGCGATGGTTTCCGCCGTCACGCCGTGCCGGTGTAGCCAGCCGGCGACATCCCGGAGATGCACGCGCGCCGTGGCCATGCCTTGATCCCCGGCGATCTCCACGACGCAGACTTGCGTCGCCTGCTTCAGCAGCGGCAAGGCGTCATAGGCCGCGCGACGGGCCTCGCGCGTGTCCTTCCATCCGATCATCACACGGTCGAGCTTCAGCCGGTTGACGCCGGCCGGCACGACGAGAACCGGCCGGCCAGCCTGCATCACGAGATCGCCTGTGTTGATGCGCCGCGAGGTGTCGAACACCGGGCGGCCGCGATCCACGCCGGTAACAATGAGGTCGGCGTTACGGGCCTCGCGCACGAGAAAATCAGACAACGGTTCGTAGGTTATCAGCGAGCGCCATTCAAGCGTGCCGGCTCGGCTTTGCAGCGCGGCCCGGAACTCGGCCTCGGCGTCGTTGATCTCCTGCTCCAGTTCCGCGCGATCGAGGTCGATGACATCGGCGGCGACATAACCGTCGCTATAGACGATTGACATCGGTTGGCATGTCGCGATGCCGATGGCGCTGGCAGCCATGCACTGGGCCAGATCCCCAGCAACCTGCAGCAGGGTTGTATTGGCGCGTCCGAGTTCGAGATGCACCATCAGCGTCGAATAGGTCATGGTGCCGGCATCCCATCTTCGTTGGTTGAGACGCGGAACTCGTGCCAAATTCCATTCAGAATCCCAAACGTAACGGCGAATCCAAGGCCTAGTATCCAGGCAAAATACCACATGGTCTTGATCTTTCTTGGTAGGACTCGGCCTCAGTAGAGGTCCGGATCGGTGGCGATGGCGGCGCTGGTCACCCGGCCCCATAGCATCCGGTAGACCCAGGCGGTGTAGAGCAGGACCAACGGCAGGAAGACCACGGTCGCCACCAGCATCAGGAACAAGGTTCGCTCGCTGGACGAGGCGTTCCACACGGTCAGGCTTGAATGTGGATCAATGACGCTCGGCAGGATGAACGGGAACATCGATAGCCCAACGGTCGCGATGATGCCTAGGGAGGAAAGCGCAGACCCGGCCAAAGCCGGCGCTTCCCAGCCCCGCCGCAGCCCGAGCCATGCCAGCCCGGCGCCGAGCAGTCCCAGCGCCGGCAGGGAGATCATCCAGGGATTGGCCGCGTAGTTCGCAAGCCACCCGCCGGCCTCCTGAACCGCGGTCGTGCGCAGCGGGTTCGATGCGCCGAACGGATCGATCGTGCCGGCGATACGGAAACCCATGTCGCCGAAGGCTACGAAGGCGCCGCCCAGGGCGAAGAGGGCGATCGACAGGATCGCGGCAAAACCGCCATAGCGCCGAGCGCGCTGGCGCACCGGCCCGTGCTCCAGCTTTGCCATTAGATAGGCGCCGCCGTGCACGACCACCATGGCGACGGATAGCAGGCCGCAGAGCAGGGTGAAGGGCGTGAACAGGCCGAGGAAGCTGCCCTCGTAATAGGTACGCAGATCGCTATTGAGCCGGAACGGCAATCCCTGCAGCACATTGCCGATGGCAACACCGAACACCAGGCTCGGCACGAAGCCGCCAACGAACAGCGCCCAGTCCCAACCGGCGCGCCATCCCAGGCCAGGTCGCTTGGAGCGATACTTGAAGCCGACCGGCCGCAGGATCAGCGCCGCCAGCACCACGAACATCGCCAGGTAGAAGCCCGAGAAGCTGACCGCATAGACAAACGGCCAGGCGGCGAAGATCGCGCCGCCGCCAAGGATGAACCAGACCTGGTTGCCCTCCCAGGTTGGCCCAACGACGTTGATCGCCATCCTTCGCTCGACATCGGTGCGGGCAACAAACGGCAACAGCGTGCCGATGCCGAGGTCCCAGCCGTCGGTGAGGGCGAAGCCGATCAGCAGCACGCCGAGCAGCACCCACCATATCAGCCGCAGCATGGAATAGTCGAGTGCCAGGTGCATCGATTGTCTCCCTAGGCGAAAGCGGGGGCGGGCTGGGCGCCGATGTCGGGAACCGGAGCGAGATCGTCATGTCCGGCATACGGACCGCGGCGAACCGTGCGCACGATCAATCCGATCTCGATCACCGCGAGAGCCCCGTAGATCAGCGTGAAGCCGATTAGCGTCGTCCAAAGCTGGCCGCGGCTGAGCGTGGAGGCCGCGAGTCCGGTCGGCAGCACGCCCTCGATCGCCCAAGGCTGGCGGCCAAACTCCGACAGCACCCAGCCAAGCTCGGCCGCGATCCACGGCAGCGGCAGGGCCAGCACCGCCAGGCGCAGGAACCAGCGCTGGTCGAACCGGCGCAGGCTGCAAAGCAGAAAGGCAGTCGCGAACAGGCCGATGAAGAAGAACCCCAGCCCAGCCATCGCGCGAAAGCTCCAGAACATAAGCGGCACGTCCGGCACCGTGTCCCACGCCGCCTGCTGGATCTGCCACGGCGTCGCGCGGCGAGGATCGTCCATCGTGCGCTTGAGCAGCAGGCCGTAGCCGAGGTCACGGCCGTCTCTGGCGAAGGCTTCGCGCGCCGCGACGTTCGCGGGATCGGCCTTCAGCGTCTGCACGGCGCCGTAGGCCCGCACGCCGGACTCGATCCGCTCCTGCGCAAGCAGCACGAGCTCCGACATGCCGGTGACCTGCTTGTCCAGGCTGCGGGTCGCAATTAGGCCGAGAACCCACGGTACCTCCACCGCATAGCGCGTCGTGCGGGTCTCGAGGTCGGGCAGCCCGAACACGGTGATGCCGGCGGGCGCCGGCTGGGTGTGCCAGGCCGCCTCGATGGCGGCGAGCTTCATCTTCTGGTTGTCGGTCAGCGCATAGCCGGACTCGTCGCCCAGAACGACCACCGAAAGCGATGAAGCCAAGCCGAATGCCGCCGCCACTGTCATCGATCGCCGGGCCATTCCGGTCCAGCGTCCTTGCAGCAAATACAGGGCGGAGATCGCCAGCACCACCACTGAGGCGATGACGTAGCCGGCGCTGACCGTGTGCACGAACTTCGCCTGCGGCACCGGGTTGAGCAGCACGGCGGCGAAATCGGTCACCTCCATGCGCATGGTCTCGGGATTGAACTGCGAGCCGACCGGGTTTTGCATCCAGCCGTTGGCGATCAGGATCCACAGCGCCGAGAAGTTGGTGCCGACCGCAACCATGAAGGTCGCGAACAGGTGGCCGAGCTTCGATAGCCGGTTCCAGCCGAAGAACATCAGCCCGACGAAGGTCGCTTCGAGGAAGAACGCCATCAGCCCCTCGATCGCCAGCGGGGCGCCGAAGATGTCACCGGCATAGGTCGAGAAATACGACCAGTTGGTGCCGAACTGGAATTCCATGGTCAGGCCGGTGGCGACGCCGAGCACAAAGTTGATGCCGAAGATGGTGCCCCAGAACCGCGTGACGGTGCGCCAGATCGGCCGGCCGGTCATCACATAGACGCTCTCCATGATGACCAGCATGAAGGACAGCCCCAGTGTCAGCGGGACGAACAGGAAGTGGTACAGCGCTGTCAGCGCGAACTGCAGTCGTGAGAGGTCGACAATGCCGGAATCCATCGTTTTCTCCGCAACTTCTGGCCGCATCCAGACAAATCAGCGAATGGCCTTACGCCAGTAATACGGAATTTGCGCCGCCCTTTCCTTGATTTGGATCAATGCCCGGCAGCGGCGGCCGTGCCACCCAGTTGTGGATGGCGAAACCAACGCAGCCCGACTCCGGCACCACCCAACGCCGCGCCTATCTAAAGCAGGTCGCCTCCGCCGGCGGGTGGCGCATTGCCGCTGCCGCTTGGATGCTTGTAATTGACGGCATCGCCGCCATCGGCTTCGCCGTGGCCCTGGCTGGCGGCTTGACGTCCCTGCCGCACGGCATTCCGGCCGCCGCACCCTGGCTGGCGCTGGGCCTGGCGGCGGCTTTCGCACGGGGAATTTGCGCCTGGGGCGGCGCGCGCGTCGGCGCGGTCGCTTCCGCCATGGCGCGGACCGTGCTGCGCCGCCGTATCGTGGTAGCCTGTCTGGGCCAGCCGCCCGGCGAGCGGAGTTCGGTCGGCGACCTGATGACGGTCGCGGTCGACGCGGTGGAAACGATCGACGGCTACGTGGCGCGCTTCCTCCCCGCACGTCGGGCGGCCGGGCTGGTGCCGCTTATCGTGCTGGCCGCGGTCGCGCTGGCCAGTCCGGTCAGTGCGCTTATCCTCGCCGGCACCTTTTTGCCGTTCGTCGTCTTGATGATGCTCGCGGGTGGCGCCGCGGCGGACGAGTCGCATCGGCAGTTCTCCGCCCTGGCCCGTCTCTCCACGCTGTTCGCCGACCGGGTTCGGTCGCTGCCTTTGCTGCTTGCCTTCCAGGCCGAGCCGGCGGAGGCCGGGCGGCTCGCCGCCGCGGCCGACG
Source organism: Acetobacteraceae bacterium (assembly GCA_025356735.1). GTDB lineage: Bacteria > Pseudomonadota > Alphaproteobacteria > Acetobacterales > Acetobacteraceae > PALSA-911. The sequence goes on from JANXRT010000131.1 coordinate 6,982, forward strand.
AGCTGCGCCGGCGCACCCTGGGCGTGCTGCGGGTTGCCTTCATCTCCTCGGCCGGATTGGAGTTCTTCGCGGCGTTGGCGGTTGCGCTGGTCGCCGTCTACGCGGGGTTCAGCGTGCTCGGCCTGCTGCCTTTTCCAGCTCCGGAACGGCTCGATCTGGGCCATGCCTTGTTCGTCCTGGCGCTGGCGCCCGAATTCTACGCGCCGATGCGCCGGCTTGCCGCCGCCTATCACGACAAGCAGGCGGCGGAGACCGCCGTTGACCGACTCACGGCCCTGGAGGCACGGCGCCGTCCTACTTTCCCGGCCCGTCCCGTATTCGCGGCGGCCCCTCGCATCCGGTTCGAGGCAGTCACGGTGCGTTATTTTGGCGAGGACCGGCCAGCGCTCGACAACCTTGATTTCGAAGCGGCACCCGGCGAGATCGTGGCGCTGCTTGGGCCGAGCGGTTCGGGCAAGACGACGGCGCTCAACCTGCTGCTTGGCCTCGCACCCCTGGCTGGCGGCGAGGTCTGGATCGACGGCCAGGCACTGTCGGAAATCGGTTCTGTCGCCGGGTCGGCCGCCTGGATGGGGCAGGCGCCGGTAATTATGCCTGGCAGCATCGCCGAGAACGTTGCGCTCGCCTGCGGCAGCGCCGTGCCGGAGGAAATTGCGGCGGCGGCGGAATGTGCCGGCCTGGCCGCCATGCTTCGCACCCGCCCGGGCGGGCTGGACGCCATTGTGGACGAGCGCGGCACCGGGTTGTCAGGCGGCGAGCGGCGGCGCATCGCGTTGGCGCGCGCGCTGCTGAAGCCGTCTTCCATCCTGCTGCTGGACGAGCCGAC
>JANXRT010000067.1 GCA_025356735.1 Acetobacteraceae bacterium
CCGGTAAAGATCCACCAAGCCTCGGCCGGCTGGACCCGCGCTGTCGCCATCCTTGACTGAACAAGAAGCATGGGGCTCTGCCCCATGCTTCACTGAAACACCATCAGACTATCATATCCTCGTAATGACCGGCGGCTAATCGGGGCATCCTAATTGGAGGACGCTCCCGATGATCACCCGCCGCTTCGCTTTGCTCGCCTCCGCCGGCCTTTTGGCTGCGCCGCTGGTTCGCGCCAACGCCGTCGACGCCGTGGCGATGCCGCAGGCCGGCAAGCGCGATTGGGCGGCGCAGGTGCCGACCCTTCGCGTCGGGCTGCTTGGCGGCGAGAACGACAGCGACCGGCTGGGCCGTTACAAAGCGTATCAGGCCCTGCTGGAGACGACGTTCGAGGTGCCCGTGCGTCTATTCCCCGCCGCCGACTATGCCGGCGTGATCCAGGCTTTTGGCGCGAAGCAGGTAGAAATCGCCTCGATGGGCGCCTCGGGCTATGCCGGTGCCTGGATCGACACCGGCGGCAACGTCGAGCCGCTGCTTGTCGCGGTCGAGAAGGACGGGTCGATCAGCTATCGCAGCGTCATCGTCGTGCGAGCAGACAGCGACATCACCGGTTTGGACCAGTTGCGCGGGAAGTCGCTTGCCTGGGCCGACCCCAACTCGACCTCCGGCTATCTGATCCCCCGGTTCGAGCTGACGCAGGCGCAGATCAACACCGAGCCCAACCAGTATTTCAGCAGGACCGGATTTGGCGGCGGGCATGAGCAGGCCGTGGTCGAGGTGCTGCAGAAGCAATACGACGCCTGCTGCACCTGGGCGTCGGGCATCGGCGATGCGGCAGAGGGCTACACCCGCGGCAACCTGCACGAGATGATCGCCAAGGGCATGCTGAAGATGTCCGACATCCGGATCATCTGGATGTCGCGGCCGATCCTCAACGGTCCGCTGACCGCGAGGAAGGACACGCCGCAGGCCTTCCGTGACGACATGGCGGCGTTCCACCTGGCGCTGCCGGCCAGCCATCCAGCGGTTTACGAGCAGATCGAGCGTGGCGGCGGCAAGGGCTACCAGCGCGTCAGCCATGCCGACTTCCAACTATTCGTCGATCTGCGCCAGGAAGAAGCCAAGAACCGCCGCCAGCGCAGCTGATTGTTGCAATCCTTCGGCCGCTCCGCGCAACCTGACGCATCGTCAGTCTTTGCCGGAGAGTTCGCCGCATGTTCACGCGCCGCCACATCGTGCTGGCAAGCCCGGCCCTCGCTGCCGGGCTTGCGTTCTCTCCGCGCCAAAGTCGGGCCGACATGCCCGCCGCTGGCAAACGCGGTTGGGCGGCCGAGGTGCCGGTGATCCGCGTCGGGCTGCTCGGCGGTGAGAACAACGCCGATCGCCTTGGCCGCTTCCAGGATTATGACAAGTTGCTGGAAACCACATTTCAGGTGCCCGTGAAACTGCTCCAGGCAGCCGACTATGCCGGCGTGATCCAGGCCTTCGCCGCGCACCAGCTCGAACTCGCCTATATGAGCCCGGCCGCCTACGCCGCCGCCTGGATGGCCAGCGACGGCGACATCGAGCCGATGCTGACCAGCCAGGACATCGATGGCAGCACGTCGTATGTGTCCGTGCTCTACGTCAGGGCGGATTCGGACATCCATTCGTTGGCCGACATGCGCGGCAGGTCGCTGGCCTGGGCGGACCCGAACAGCGCCTCGGGTTACCTGATCCCGCGGGCCGATTTCCGGGCTGCCGGGATCGATCCGGAATCCGGCAAATACTTCGCGCGCACCGGCTTCGCCGGCGGGCACGAGCAGGGTGTGGTCGCGGTGCTGAACCACCAGTACGACGCTGGCATGACCTGGACCTCGGGCCTCGGCGACGCGGCGCAGGGCTATACCCGCGGCATGCTGCGGATGATGACCGACAAGAAGATGCTCGACATGAAGGATATCCGCATCATCTGGCGCTCCCGCCCGATCCTCAACGGGCCGATCGCCATCCGCAAATCGGCGCCCGCTGCGTTCCGCGCCGACATGCTGGCGTTCCACGCGGCACTCCCGGCGGCGCATCCCGACATCTACCACCAGGTCGACATGGGCGCGGGCAAGGGCTGGGTGCCGGTGGGACATGCCGACTACCTGGTGTTCGTCGAGATACTGCAACAGGAAGCCGCCGAACGGCGGCGGCGCTGAGCTCATCCATGGACGTGCCTGTAACGATGGTTGAGGCGAGCTTCCGGCGGCAGCGCCACTCGCGCCGGATCGCCATGCTGTCAGGCGGCGCCGTGCTGCTGCTGTGCATGGTCGTCGCCGGGCGCGTGTCGGAGGCCTATCCATTGGCCTTGCTCGCCGGGATGCCGCGCATCGGCGACTACTTCGAAAAGCTCGTCCCGCATCTCGGCTGGAGCACGCTGTTCGCCGGAACCCACACCGATGGCTCGCTGGCGTACTGGATGTACCGCGCCGACAGCTGGCTGTGGCTGCTGTTCGAAACCAGCCAGATGGCGGCTTTGGCAACCTTGGCCGGCGCGGCGTTGGCGTTCCTGCTGTGCTTCCCCGCCGCCGCCAACCTGGCGCCCAACCGAAAAATTCATTTCGCATTCCGCCGCGGGCTGGAGCTGTTCCGTACCGTGCCGGACATCGTCTATGCGCTGATCCTGGTCTGGACCTTCGGCATCGGCCCGCTTGCTGGCATCCTGGCGATCGCCCTGCACACGGTTGGTGCATTGGGAAAGCTGTTCGCCGAGGTGGTCGAGAACGCCGACATGCGGCCGTGGGAGGGCGTGATCGCGTCCGGCGGCAACTGGTTCCAGGCGGTGCGCTTTTCGATCTTGCCGCAGGTGCTGCCGAATTTCCTCAGCTACGCGCTGATCCGGTTCGAGATCAACGTCCGTGGTGCGACCGTGATCGGCTTCGTCGGCGCCGGCGGCATTGGTCAGGAGTTGTACACCGTCATCAGCTTCAACTACTACCAGGAGATCGGCGCCATTCTCGTTCTCATCGTCCTGGCGGTGAGCGTTATCGACGTTGCCTCCGAGGCGCTGCGCACCCGGGCGATCGGTGCCGTGCTGCGATGATGAAAGCGATGCGCGATCGCGCGATGATGCTGACTGCTGCCGAAATCGCCGCCACCCGGGCGCTGGCGCCAAACGCCTTCGGGCCGAGCATGGGAAAAAGATGGCTGCGCGCCGGAGGCTGGCTGCTGTTCGCCGGCTGGCTGGTGACCCTGCTGTGGTGGTTCGACATAACGCCCGCGCGCCTGAGCCGCGGCCTGTCGGGCCTGCTTGTCATCCTGCGCCAGATGTTCCCGCCCAGCCCCGGCGCGCAGTGGGACGACATCCTGCGGGGCCTCGGCGAGAGCGTTGCGATGGCCTTCCTCGGCACCCTCGTCGCCGCCGTCATCGCCGTGCCGCTGGGCTTCCTCGGCGCGCGCAACGTGGTGGTCAATGCGCTGGCGCATTTCAGCATCCGCCGCGTCTATGACGGCTTCCGCGGCATGGACCAGCTGATCTGGGCGCTGGCCTTCGTGCGCGCGGTAGGACTTGGCCCCCTCGCGGGAGTGTTGGCGATCACCGCCGCCGAAATCTGCGTGCTGGGAAAGCTGTTTGCCGAGGCGATCGAGAACGCCGATCCGAACCCGCCGCAATCAGTGGAGGCGGCGGGGGGATCGCGCCTGCTGGCGATCCGCTTCGGCCTACTGCCGCAGGTGCTGCCGGTGCTGCTCGCCCAGACCCTGTACGCGTTCGAGAGCAACACCCGCAGCGCCGCAATCCTGGGGGTGGTCGGCGCCGGCGGCATCGGCCTGCAGATCGCCGAGCGCATCAAGGTGCGCTACTGGGACCAGGTTTCGTTCATCATCCTGTTGATCCTGGTCACCGTCGCCGCGATCGATCTGCTGTCCTCGCGCGTCCGCCGTCGGCTGATCGGGTAAGCATCGGTTGACCTTGGCGCTTAATTGTAATCAAAACCTGACGATCGGAATGCGGGCAACGCCACAGGGCGAATCCCCGGTCGCTGACGATGCCGACAAACGCCTGATCCTTGCCACGCACCCTTCAATACCCCGCCCTCTTAAGGAAACGCTCCATGATCCGTTTTGCCGCCGCGGCGTTCGTCGCCACCTTGATGGCCACCACCGCTTTCGCCCAGACAACGCCGGGCACGCCGCCTGCCGTGGTTCCCGGCGTGCTGGCGCCGCCCAGCGCTGGCAGCGCCGCATCCTCCGCCGCGACCAGCACCCGGAACTCGGCGACCGGCG
>JANXRT010000178.1 GCA_025356735.1 Acetobacteraceae bacterium
CCTGGCGGTTGCGGGCGATGTCGAAGATCTCGCCGCCCTGCTTCAGGCTGTTGCGGATGGTGCGGCGGAGGTCGGTCCAGGGGCCGACCGCATCCGGGCGCATTCGGCGGGTGCGGCGAAGGTCGAGCGGCAGCCGCAGCCGGCGGATCTCCTGTTTCGCGGCGTTGATGTCGGAGGCGGTCATCGCCTCGAAATCCATGCTGGCGAGGCGCTCGCGGTCGCTTACCGTCATTACCGCGTCGATCTGCGGCGACTCGTCGGGGGGTCGGTTGCGGGGCTCCTTCTTCGGCGCCATCGCCTCCGCCACGCGGCGCGCGGCCGGCGCCGCACGGTCCGGCGGCTGGGCCTTCTGCGCGTCGATCAGCGCCATCGCCGCCGCCTGCTCGGCCGCCGCCGGATCGCGCCAGAACAGGGCAAAGGCCTGATCGAAGACTTCTTCGTGCTCGCGCCGGTGCACCATGGTGCTGCGCAGGGCGGTACGGGCTTCGACCTTCACACCGATGTCCACCAAGGAAAGCGCGTCCTGCGCGGCAAGCATGTCGGCCGGCCCGACCGGCAGCCCGGCGCGGCGCAGCAGCCGGGAGAAGTGCAGCACGTTGTTCGCCAGCACGCCTTTAGGCGTGGCTTCGTCACTCAGCACGCCCTCAGGCGGCACTGGAAGCCTCGCCGATCAGTCTTGCGGCTTCGGCACCGCGGACCTTGGCGATGTCGTCTTGGTATTTCAGCAGGACGCCCAGCGTATCATCGACGGCCCCCGGCGCCAATTCGGTGCTGTCGAGGTATTTCAGCGCGTTGGCCCAATCGATCGTTTCGGCCACGCCCGGCAGCTTGAACAGGTCGGCGCCGCGCAGCCCCTGCACGAAGGCCACGACCTGGGCGCTGAGCTTCTCCGCCACATCCGGCGCCTTGGCCGCCAGTATCTGCCGCTCGCGCGCTGCATCGGGGTAGTCCACCCAATGATACAGGCAGCGCCGGCGGATCGCGTCATGGACCTCGCGCGTGCGGTTGGAGGTCAGCACCACGACCGGCGGCACCGCAGCCCGCACGGTGCCGAACTCCGGCACGGTGATCTGGAAGTCGGCCAGCAACTCCAACAGGAACGCCTCGAACGGCTCGTCGGCGCGGTCCAGCTCGTCGATCAGCAGCACCGCCGGCGGCAGGTCGGGATCGATCGCCGACAGCAGCGGACGCGCCTGGAGGAACTCGCGGGTGTAGATGTCGCTGGAAAGCTGGCCGCGATCGGAAACGCCGGCGGCTTCGGCCAGGCGGATCGCCATCAGCTGGCGCGCATGATCCCATTCATAGGCGGCGGCCGACAGGTCCATGCCGTCGTAGCATTGCAGCCGCACCAGGCGGCGGCCGAGGCCGGATGCCAGTACTTTCGCGATTTCGGTCTTCCCGGTGCCGGGCTCGCCCTCCAGGAACAGCGGCCGGCGCATCGCCAGCGACAGATGCACGGTGGTCGCCAGCTCGCGGTCGGCGATGTAGCCGCCGGCGGCCAGCAGTGCCGCGGTTTCCGATACGGTCTGCGGCAGGGCAGCCATCAGTAATAGCGTCGCGCGAGGCGATAGGCGACGACAACGCCTAGTGCGATGCCACCCCAGCCGAGCAGCGAGATGCCGAAGACCTCACGCGGGATGAGCGCGCTTATCGGCAGCGAACCCGTCGGTTTCAGATCGGCGGCGCTGCGGTGGCTGATGCTGCCCGCCTCATCCGCATCAACCGGTGCCGGGGTCAGCCTGGCGGTGAACCGGTCGAAGAACTGGTCCGACATCTGTTTTGCGGTAGCGTCGATCAGCCGCGCACCGAGTTGCGCGATCTTGCCGCCGACCTGCGCCTTGACATCGTACTTCAGCAAGGTGCCGTCGCCGTCATCAAGCAAGGCCACCTTGGCGCCGCCCTTGGCGAAGCCGGCGACGCCGCCGGCACCCTCGCCGGTGATGGTGTAGCCGTTCGGCGGATCGATGTCGGACAGCGTGACCTTGCCGCCGAACTTGGCGGAAATGGGCCCGATCTTCAGCGATGCCGTCGCCTTCAGCTGGTTCTCACCGGTGCGTTCCATGGTGTCGCAACCGGGAATGCAGGCGCGCAGAACCTCGGGATCGTTGAGCGCTTCCCATACCTGTTGGCGCGGCGCGGGGATTAGGCGCTCGCCTGTCATGTCCATTCGCTGAAAACTCCCATGGCGCGCGCTCAAGGTTACTGGCACGGTCCGACCGGCGCAACCAAGCCGGCAATCGAACTCGCGGGATACAGGTTCCAGATGCGGATGACACGGAGCCTTCCCGCAGCGGGGCTTTTGCTGCTGGTGCTTGCCGACGCCAGCCAGGCGGCGATGCCCGCGGACCCGACGCCGGCTTTAGCCTGGGGGCTGCCGTTCGCCGGCATGTTGCTGTCGATTGCCGTCTTTCCGATCCTGGCACCCAGGGTCTGGCACCGCCGCATGGGCTGGATCTCCGGGTTCTGGATCATGGCCCTGCTGCTGCCGATCACCGTGGCTTCAGGCGCGACCGCCGCTGCCCGCGTCGTCTGGCATGCCGAGCTGCACGAGCATCTGCCCTTCGTGCTGCTGCTGCTGGCGCTGTTCACCACCGGCGGCGGCATCCTGGTGCGCGGCGGGCCGGCCGGAACGCCGCGCGGCAACGTCTTCATGCTGGCGCTGGGCACCGCTCTCGCCGGCGTCATGGGCACCACCGGCGCCTCGATGGTGCTGATCCATCCGTTGCTGCGCGCCAACGCGCATCGTGCCCGCAAGCGCCATCTGGTGATCTTCTTCATCATGCTGGTGGCCAATATCGGCGGCTCGACGACGCCGCTCGGCGATCCGCCGCTCTATATCGGCTTTCTCCAGGGCGTGCCGTTCCTGTGGCCGCTGCGCAATCTGCTCGGGCCGATGGTGCTGGCCTCGGCCATCCTGCTGGCGATCTTTTTCATCCTCGACCGCCACCTTGCCGCGCGCGAGCCACCACCGCCGAAGCCGGAAAGATTCCGGCTGCGGGGGAAATTCAACATCCTGCTGATCGGCGTGGTCATCCTGGCGGTACTGCTGCAAGGCCTGTGGGATCCCCCGGAAATCCTCCTGTTGGGCGAGACGATCGGCATCGACAGCCTGAGCGCGATGGCAGTGTTCGTCGCCGTCACGCTAATCTCGATTGGGTTCACGCCGCGCGCGGTGCGCCAGGGCAACGACTTCACCTGGGCGCCGATCCAGGAGGTCGCGGTGCTGTTCGCCGCCATCTTCATCACCATCGGGCCGGTCATGGCGATGCTCGATGCCGGCCTGCATGGCCCGCTCGCCGCCGTTCTCGGCCTGACGATGCGCGCCGACAGGCAGTTCAGCCCGGTTGCAATATTCTGGCTCACCGGCCTGCTGGCGGCGTTCCTCGACAACGCGCCGACCTACCTGGTGTTCTTTCACCTCGCTGGCGGCGATCCGGTGGCGCTGACCGGCGTCCTCAACCCGGTGCTACGGGCAATCTCGGCTGGCGCGATCTTCTTTGGCGCGCTGACCTATATCGGCAACGCGCCCAACATGATGGTGCGCTCGATCGCCTCGCATCGCGGCGTCAGGATGCCCGGCTTCTTCACTTATCTCGCCCTCTCCGCCATCGTGCTACTGCCGGTGTTCGGCCTCATCAGCCTGGTATATATCCGCTGAGCAGCGTCACGGAGCTTTCAACGATGCCTTATCTGATCGCCGCCGACCTTCCCGAAGAACCCGCCGGCATGCGTTTTCGCGATCTGCTGGCGCGGCCCGGCATCTTGCAGCTGCCCGGTGCGCATAACGGGATGGCCGCCCTGCAGGCCCGCGCCGCCGGGTTCGAAGGCCTATACCTGTCGGGTGCGGCGATGACCGCCTCGATGGGCATACCCGACCTCGGCATGATCACCGTCGATGAAGTATGCTTCTTCATCCGCCAGATCGCCCGGGCCTCCGGCCTGCCGCTGCTGGCCGATGGCGACACCGGCTACGGCGAGGCGCTCAACGTCATGCACATGGTGCGCAGCTTCGAGGATGCCGGCGCAGGGGCCGTGCATATCGAGGACCAGCTGCTGCCGAAGAAATGCGGCCATCTCAACGACAAGCGGCTAGCCGACGCGCACGACATGGCGGCCAAGGTCGCCGCCGCCGCCCGCGCCCGGCGCCACCTGTACGTCATCGCCCGCACCGACGCCGCCGCCAGCGAGGGCATGGACGGCGCCGTCGCGCGGGCCAAGCTGTTCGTATCGGCGGGGGCCGACGCGATCTTCCCCGAGGCGCTGAATACCGCCGAGATGTTCAAGGAGTTCGCCCGGCGCATGCCCGGCGTGCCGCTGCTCGCCAACATGACCGAGTTCGGCCGCACGCCGTTCTTCACCGCGTCCGAGTTCGAGGCGATGGGCTACAAGATGGTGATCTGGCCGGTATCGTCGATGCGCGTTGCCGCCTATGCCCAGGCGCGGCTTTATTCCGCCATTGCGCGCGACGGTGGCGCCCAGAACATGGTCGATCAGATGCAGAGCCGGGCCGAGCTTTATTCCACGATCGGCCTGCATGCCTATGAAGCGCTGGACGCCTCGATCGTGCAGACGGTCATTCCCGAGGGCATGCCGCAGCGGAGTTGATTCGATGTTTCGCCGCAACCTTGTTCTTGCCGCCATCTCGGCGTGCGCTCTGGTGCTCGCCGGCGAAAGGTTGTGGGCCCAAGGCGCCATTGATCCGACCAGCCCGCAGCCGACGCTGCCGCGCGAGAAACTTGAAATCGTCACCCGCGACGGCATGGTCAAAAAATTCAACGTCGAGATGGCACTGTCGCCGGAGCAGCAGACGATCGGGCTGATGTTCCGCCCGACCGTGGCGCCCGACGCCGGGATGCTGTTCGACTGGCATTCGCCGCGCCAGTCGCAGATGTGGATGCGCAACACGATCGCCCCGCTCGACATGGTGTTCATCGGTGAGGACGGCACCGTCCGCGCCATCGCCGAGAACACCGTGCCGCAAAGCCTAGCGGTGATTGACAGCCGGGTTCCGGTCCGCGCGACGCTCGAACTCGCCGCCGGCGTCACGGCGGCGCAGGACATCCGCGTCGGCGACCACGTCCGCCAGCGCATCTTCGGCAACGCATCCTAGGGCCTTGCTTATCTGGCCGCCCGCCCATAGTTTCCGCCCGTTCGGGGTGTAGCTCAGCCTGGTAGAGCATAGCGTTTGGGACGCTAGGGCCGGAGGTTCGAATCCTCTCGCCCCGACCATCGTCAAATCAACACGCTCGGAGCATCGACCATGCCGGCCCGCATCTACCAGCAACCGAAAAGCACGATGCAGTCCGGCCACGCCCGTACCGAGGCCTGGGTGTTGGACTACGAGCAGAGCGAGCCGCGCCGTGCCGACCCGCTGATGGGCTGGCTTGGCAGCGCCGACACCCAGTCGCAGGTTTCGCTGCGGTTCCACACGCGCGAGGAGGCGGTTGCCTACGCCGAGCGCAACGCCATTCCCTATCAGCTTGAGTTGCCGCATGAACGCCGGGTGCGCCCGAAGGCGTATGCCGACAACTTCCGCTTCGGCCGCAGCGACAACTGGACGCATTAGCGCCCTTAGCTCAGTTGGATAGAGCAACAGCCTTCTAAGCTGTGGGTCGGTGGTTCGAATCCACCAGGGCGCGCCAAAGAAGGCCAGGGGCTCTGCCACTGGACCCCGCTAAGGGGCTGTCGCCCCTTGTATCCCCTACACTTAAGGGTAGCGCCCCGGGGCGCTACCCCAATGCTGAAGGTGGGGCGGGGTTTGGGGCAGACGTCGAGGCCCTGATCGGCGGAACCTTCT
>JANXRT010000202.1 GCA_025356735.1 Acetobacteraceae bacterium
CAACAAAGCTAACCAATCAAGCCCAGGCACATAACCCAAACCCAAATCAATTAACCTCAATCTATACCACATCTCGCAATGCAATATACAAAGGACGCCGCCAACGTATCCCTTCCTTAGCTTATGCAGTTTTCAAGGAACAGCGGAAGCAAATCAGCCGACGCCCCCGACTTCGGGAGTGAGCGGCCTTTCTATTTCCGATTAGCACCTTCGTCGCGCGAGGCGAGAAGACTAATCAAAGTGCCCGGCGGAAGCAAGAACTGATCATCCGCTGCGGTGAGGAAGATTTAGGGGATGCCTGGCGATAGGTCAAGCGGAACTTTCATAAAGATGACGATCCGGAGGCTTCAAGGGCCCGTTCCCAATCGCGGAACCATGCGATGAACTGCGGAATCCCGGAGGATAATGGTGTTGTCGGAGCATAGCCGGTCAAGGCATGAATGGCGTCCACGGAGGCGAAGGTCGCTTCCACGTCGAGCGCCGGCCGCGGCATGTTTTTGATGATCGCGCGTCGTTCCAACGATTTTTCCAGCAGCGCGATCAATGTGTTGACCCGCTCGGCCCGATTGTTGCCGATGTTGAGAACACGTGCAGGCATCTCGCCGCCCGGCGGATGATCAAGGCAACCGATCACCCCGGCCACGATGTCGTCGATATAAGTGAAATCCCGCTTCAACAGCCCGTCGCCATAGACATTGATCGGCTCGCCACGCAGGATCGCGCGGGCAAAGCTGAAATAGGCCATGTCCGGCCGGCCCCACGGGCCATAGACCGTGAAGAACCGCAATCCGGTCTGCGGCAGCTGGAACAGATGGCCATAGACGTGGCTCATTAGCTCATCCGCCCGCTTGGTCGCCGCATAAAGCGAGATTGGCGTGTCCACCGGGTCCGTCTCGGCGAACGGCATCTTGCGGTTGAGGCCATAGACCGAGGAAGAGCTGGCATAGACCAGGTGCTTCAGCTTCGAAATTCGCCTCGCAGCCTCCTGCATCACCAGATGGCCCATGACGTTCGACTGGACATAGGCGTAGGGGTCGATCAGCGAGTATCGTACCCCGGCCTGGGCGGCCAGGTGGATGATGCCGTCGATGTCGCGATGATTGTCGACGAAATCGAAGACCGCTTGGCGGTCGGAAATGTCCATCGCCTGGAACAGGAAGTCCGGTTGCGCTTCGAGTTGCCGCAGCCGGGCATGCTTCAACCGAACGTCGTAATACTCGTTCAGGCAATCCAGGCCGAGCACCCGCTCTCCGCGCGCCAGCAGCGCCTGCGCCACATGATAGCCGATGAACCCGGCGGCACCTGTAACCAATATGGCCACGTCACAATCCCCATCCATCGTCCGGTGCGGGACTAGACGGGATAGCCCGCGGCGGCAACCGGGATCGTCGATTGCGGATGACGCAAGCGGGATGGAATGTTACGGGTCGGGTGAAACACTCCTTCCCTGCTTGGACCTGTAAAAATGCGCCTGCCCGCTGCCCTGGTGCCGCTTCGCCATGTCACGTTCCGCGTGCTGTGGGGCGCCAACGTCGTCACCTCGCTTGGTCTCTGGCTGCAGAACACCGGCGCCGGCTGGCTGATGACCACCCTGTCGCCCGATCCGCTCACCGTCAGCCTGGTCCAGGCGGCGACGATCCTGCCGATGTTCCTGCTGGCGCTGCCGGCCGGCGCCATCGCCGACATCGTCGACCGGCGGCTTTTCCTTATCCTGGCGCAGACATGGACGATGCTGGCGGCGGCTTTGCTCGCGGTGCTGACCTTGCTCGGACTGGTGACCGCAGGCTGGCTGCTCGGGCTGACCTTCGCGATCGGCGTCGGTGCGGCGATGACCGCACCGGGCTGGGGCGCGCTGATGCCCGAACTGGTGCCGCGCCAGGATCTGGTGCAGGCGATCGCGTTGAACGGCATCGGCTTCAACCTGGCGCGCGCGGTCGGGCCGGCGTTGGCCGGCGTGCTGGTGGTGGTCGGCGGGTCGGGCCTGACGTTCTCGTTGTATGCCGCCTCGATCCTCGCGGTGATCGGCGCGTTGGTCTGGTGGCGCCGCTCCGGCGAGATCAACAATTTTCCGCCCGAGCACTTTTTGAGCGCGATGCGCACCGGCATGCGGTTCGTACGCAACACGCCGGCGATGCGGGCTGCGATGGTGCGCAGCTTCTCGTTCTCCATCTGCGGCGCGGCACCGTGGGCGATGCTGCCGCTGGTGGTGCACGACCAGCTTGGACTTGGCGCCGGGGTATACGGGCTTATCCTAGGATGCATGGGCGTCGGCGGCGTGGCGTCGGGCCTGCTGCTGCCGAACATGCGACGGGTGCTCAGCCGCGGCGGCGTCGTGGTGGCGGCCAGCCTGTGCTCGTTCGCCGGCATCGCCGTGCTCGCTTTGTCCACGCATCTGCTGGTCGCCTGCGTCGGCATGATGCTGTTCGGCGTCGGCTGGGTGGCGGTGTTCTCGACCGTGCAGGCAGCGGCGCAGATGGTTTCCCCATCATGGGTCCGGGCCCGGGCGCTGGCGATCTACCAGCTTTCCTTCAACGGCGCGCTGACGCTTGGCTCGTTCGGCTGGGGCTGGCTGGCGCTGCATCTTGGCCTGTCTCACGCTCTGCTGGCAGCCGCCGCCATCGGTGCCGCGCTGACCCTGCTGGTGCGCAACTACAGCATCGATCCGGCGATCATCGTCGCGCAACCGGAATTCGCGACGCCTCAGCCGGTGCCCGAGGCGCCTGCGGACGAGCTGGCGACGACCTTGCGCGCCACCCACCGCCATATCCTTGAAACCATGCACTACCGCGTCGATGTCGATCACCGCCGCGCCTTCCTTGCCGCCATGAACGAGGTGCGCCAGATACGTGGCCGGGCCGGCGCGCTGCAATGGGCGCTGTATGAGGATATCGCCCATCCCGACGGCTGGATGGAAACCTGGCTGATGGATAACTGGACCGACCACCTGCGCGAGGCGACGCGGCTATCCGAGGCCGACCTGTCGGTGCTGACCCGCGCCGGCGCCTTCCAGCGCAATGGCGAAACGCCGCTTCCCGCTCGGTTCCTCAGCGTCGATCCGCAACTCGGACCGGTTTGAGCGGCATCGGCTGCGGCTTGCTCGACGCCCCTTGCCAAGCGTAGGAACACAACATGAACGATTTATTCGGAGCCGGCTCTGTCACCTCCGCCAATGCGGAGCTCACCTACTCGGCCAAGGACATCGAGGTTCTGGAGGGGCTGGAGCCGGTGCGCCGCCGTCCCGGCATGTATATCGGCGGCACCGATGAGCCGGCGCTGCATCATTTGGCTTCGGAAATCCTCGACAACTCGATGGACGAGGCGGTTGCCGGCCATGCGACCTTCATCGAGGTCAGTCTGGCGGCGGGGAACTGGCTGACGGTGCGCGACAACGGCCGCGGCATCCCGATCGACCCACATCCCAAGTTCAAGAACAAGAGTGCGTTGGAGGTCATCCTGACCACCCTGCATTCGGGCGGGAAATTCGGCGGCAAGGCGTACGAGACCTCCGGCGGGCTGCACGGGGTCGGCAGTTCGGTGGTCAATGCGTTGTCGGAGGCGCTGGAGGTCGAGGTCGCGCGCGACCGGAATTTGTGGAAGCAGAGTTTTTCTCGCGGCAAGCCGACGACGAAGCTGATCGATGCGGGACCGGTGCACAACCGTCGCGGCACGACCATCCGGTTCAAGCCGGACCGGCAGATATTCGGCGAGCTGACATTGCAGCCGGCGCTGCTCTATCGGCTGTGCCGTTCCAAGGCCTATCTATTCCGCGGCGTCGAGATCCGCTGGAGCTGCGATGTGGCGCTGCTCAAGCCGGGCCGGGCCGACATCCCCGCCGAGGCCGTGTTGCATTTTCCGGGCGGGCTGCGCGACAGCCTGGAGGAGGATGTCGGCGATGCGGCGCGCGCCCTGCCCCAGCCCTGGACCGGCGAGGCGAACTTGCCGGCCAGCAACGGCGCCTCGACCGGCCGGGTCGAGTGGGCTGCGCTGTGGCTGGACGAGGGCGAAGGGTTTCTTAATTCATACTGCAACACGGTGCCGACACCGCTGGGCGGCACGCACGAGACCGGGTTTCGCAATGCGCTGATGAAGGGCCTGCGGGCATGGGGCGAGCAGCGCGGCAACAGGCGCGCGGCGGCGATCGTCGCCGAGGATCTGCTGACGCCGATGGCCGCCAAGCTTTCGTTGTTTCTGCGTGACCCGCAGTTTCAGGGTCAGACCAAGGAAAAACTGACCAGCGCCGAGGCGTCCCGGCTGGTCGAGACCGCGTTGCGTGACCGGTTCGATCATTTTCTGGCCGGCGACCCGGCCCAGGCCGACAACCTGCTGGCTTTCGTGATCGAGCGTGCTGAGGACCGGCTGCGACGTAAGGAAAGCCGCGACACACCGCGAAAATCGGCGACGCGACGGCTGCGGTTGCCAGGCAAGCTCGCCGATTGCTC
>JANXRT010000209.1 GCA_025356735.1 Acetobacteraceae bacterium
GAATGGCCGAGCGGCACGACCTGCTCAGGAAGCAGGCCGACGCCCTGCTGACTGACCTGTTCGGCCGGATCGTCGACCACCTCAAGGCAGGCGAACGGCTGCGCATCGGCGGCTTGGGCATTCTCGAGATCAAGGATCGTCCCGCCCGGATGGGCCGCAATCCCGCAACCGGCGAGGCCATCCAGATCAAGGCCAGCCGCAAGGTCGCGTTCCGAGCCGCCAAGGAGCTCAAGAGCGCGATCTAGGCGCTACGCCGCTGGGTCAACCAACGCTGCCTTGGGCGTGCGGCGCTTGGCTTGGCGCGCTGGCGCCGGCGGCTCCGCGGTAACCTGCACACTGGCAGCGGCCGCTTCGCTCTGGCTCGGGGCCGGCTTCCTGCCTTTCTGTGGTGCGGCACGTCTCGTCGCCTTCGGGGCTGGTGCCGGCGCTGGCGCAGTCTTCCTCCCCGACGCCGGCTGGCGTGCCTTCTGCTTTGCCGACGCTGCGCGAGCCTTGGCCTTCTCCCGCTGGGTTCTGATCTCCTCGCGGATCATCGCCTGTGCTGCTTTGGCGACAGCGGCACGAGAAGCCTCGGGAATGTCCTCAAGAGCCCCGAAGAAAGCCTGACTCACCTGCTTGGTGCCGCGTGGCGCGCGTGAGGTTGTCGCTTCGGGTTTAGCCATTCGGGAAAGTCGCTCCTGTGTTGGTCATCGGCAGTGACACTGACATATCATGCCCGTTGAGGCGGAATGCCAGACTCATTTGCAGTATCAACGTGCACTTGAATGGCGGCGCTGCCCGATTGAACCAAAAAGTCCGCCATAAAGCGGCAGATAAATCCGGATCAAATACAATCACGATGATCCTGCCGGCAGCCTCGACAGCGAAGTTCAGCCAATACGGGCGAAATAGGCGGAAAGATCGAGGTCAGGCGCCATAACGTGTCTCCTTCGCGCCGAAAGGTTGGTAAAACCCAGGAGAACAAGCTTATCCGAGAACAAGTGCAAGCCTTTGCAGCTGTCCTTACATCCAACAGGTCAGCCTACGGCCTCGGCGGTATCAATCGTCATTACCTCCCCAGCCTGCCTCAATAGCCCGTTGCTCATAATAGCGAGGCCGAGGCTCTGCATAATCCCTCTGCTGCCCATAGTAGCCGGGCGGAGCATAGGTCACGGCCGGAGGCTGCACATAAACAAAGCGAGGCGGTGGCACGTCATAGACGGGGAGAGGAGCCGCATAAGCTGGGACGTAGCCATACTGTGGTGGCGCGTAGCTGGGCTGAGCGTAAGCCGGCTCATATTCATTGGACCGGGCTGCCAAAGCACGTCCAGCGACGGCACCCAGCCCTAAGCCGATCAAGCCTGCGATAAGCGCCCCGCCACCGTCATGCTGGCGATGGGCCTCCGCTGGCACGATTGGAAGGGCAACAGTCGCTAGCACGGGCACAGCCAACACGAGAAAACGAAGCGAGCGCATGGAAAGCCTCCTTGTCCTGATCCGTTTGTGGCCGCGCTATGAGGCTGAAACGTGACCACGATGGGGCGTCCGCATGGCTCGTTCGCCTACTTTATTGGGCGATCGCCGGGCGCTGCGCATGCCAGGAGTGCGCTTGCTCATAGGCATGCGCCGCCCGCAGCAGTGTCGGCTCGGCCCAAGGCTTGACAATCAACTGCATGGCGACCGGCAGCTCGCCTTGACCAAACCCGGTGTAGACCGACATCGCAGGATACCCCATCAGGCAGGCGGGCGTTGTCAGCGCCGGCCGCTCGAAAAAGGCCCACTTGGTCAGGTCAGCGATCTTTAGTGCTTCCCCTGCCTGGGACGTATTGACCAACAGGTCGAGATCCGGGACGGCGGCGACACGGTCGTGCCTGCCTAGGAAACCTTTCGTAGGATGATGCCTTGGTTCTGTCTCCGCCAGCTTGAATCGCCCTGAGCGACGCTGACGCTGTTGCCTGCCCTGCTATCACCAAGCTCGCACCTTATTTCGGATGCAAAGGTCTCGATGATCCAGGCAGAACTTCAGAGGATACCTTATGATAGTACTTGTCATCACAAGGCAGCATTTCCTACAGCAGATGCTAATCCAGGCACTATCCGCCGATAGCGGTGTCGTTGCCGCCAGCGGAAGCTGTCATCCGGCTGTCGATGCGGCCGCTCAGTCGCACCCACCCCACCTGGTGGTCGTCGATACCGCACATCCCGAAAGATTTAGGCAAGTCTCCGGACTTCGAGCGCGATTTCCGGCGGTCAAGGTCGTCGTGCTCGCGGTTAGCGGCGGCGATGAGGAAGTTCTTGCCTGGGCCGAAATTGGTGTCTCCGGCTATGTCGAGCCGGATACCTCGACCGAGCAGCTCATCCTCACCCTGCGTCGCGCCGCAGCAGGCGAGGTCGTTTGCCCGCCGCGGCTGACTGCCCTGCTGCTCAAGCGGTTCAGCGCCCCATCCACGGTGCGGGTGGAAATGGGAGGAACTTCCGAGTTGACCCGCCGGGAGTTTGATGTGGTCAAGCTGGTTGCTCAGGGTCTGGCCAACAAGCTCATCGCGCGGCAGTTGCAGATCGCCGAGGCAACCGTAAAAAATCACGTCCACAGCATCCTGGAGAAATGGAACGTTCGTACCCGGGGAGAGGCAGCCGCCTGTTACCGACGATCGGAATCAAAGGACGCATATCGGTTTCGGGAAGCTGCCTGAGGCATGATGCTCAGGCGCGGATCGCCACACCACCGCTATAGACCCGCCAAAGGACTGTCGCTGTTTGAGTTGTAATTGCTCACCTTGGCTGTTTTACGACGGCGCTGGGTAAGGCTTCTGCCAACGCCTGACGGAGTTCGTTGAGTACGGATCGGCCGTTGGCCTGGGCGGTGCCAACGACGGAGCGGAAGGCGGCGTAGGTTTGTGATGCTTGCGCGCCATCCCAGTTCCCTTCCGTGTGCCACCGAACTCTCATAGCCGGTGGGTCACTCCTAGGGCAGGCCATTGGGACAAGGAGGATTCCGCAAGGGGGTCGGTCAACGGATGGTCCAGGCTCCGCCGCGCCGATCTGGACAGGCAAACGGGAACAGGGCCTATTTGCCTGTCTTGACGAAGACAAAGGCAGTGAAGTTGCGGGACGACGTTGCGATTGTCGGCATCGGCCAGAGCGAGTTCGGCCGCTATCTGCCCATCAGCCAGCTCGGCCTTGGCGCCAAGGCGCTGCAGGCTGCCCTGACCGACGCCCAGCTCGAGCGGAAGGACATTGACGGGCTCTCATTGCACATGGGATGGCCGCTTGGCGCCGACTACGACCGGATGGCGGAGGTCTATGGGCTCGAGGTGGACTACGTCCATCAGAGCTGGACCCATGGCCGCTTCGTCACCAGCTCGCTGCAGCACGCGGTCATGGCGGTGGCCTGCGGCATGGCCGAGGTCGTGGCGTGCATCACAGCGATCAGCTTCACCCGTGAGCTGAGCATTCTGGGCGGACCCGGCGACCCCGAGGGCATGCGCGAGCAGGGCGCCACCCACGGCGAGAACCCGGTTTATGGGCTGACCTCCCCGGCGGTGGGCGCGGCCTTCGCGCTGCAGCGCTACATGGCGCTGTATGGCGCGACCTCGGCGCAGTTGGCCGCAGTGCCGATCGCGCTCCGCAAGCACGCACTGCTCAGCCCCTATGCCGTCATGAAGCAGCCCCTGACGTTGGAGGACCACCAATCCTCCCGCATGGTCGTCGATCCCCTGCATCTGTTCGACTGCAGCCTGATCACCGACGGCGCGGCCGTGGTCCTGCTGACCAGCGCTGAGCGCGCCCGGTCCATGCCGAACGTGCCGGTCTATGTCGCGGGGATGCAGGGCGTGCGGTCGGGGCGCAGCGAGTTCATCTTCGCGCCGCCGGGGCTGGGCATCAACCAGCAGCCGGCCAGTCCCACGACGCCTCGGGAACGCGACCTCGCGGTTTATGGGCGGGCCGGAATCGGCCGCGAGGCCATCCAGGGTTTCTATACCTACGATGCCTTCTCACCGCTGGTGCTGTTCGCGCTCGAGCGCTTCGGCTTCTGCGGACCCGGTGAGGGCGCGTCCTGGGTGCAGGGCGGCCGTATTGAGCTGGGCGGCGAGCTGCCGGTGAACACCTCCGGCGGGCTGCTCTCCGAGGCCCACGTCTGCGGCTGGAATTCTATCTGTGAAATGGTGCGGCAACTTCGTGGAATGGCGGGACCGCGGCAGATCGCCGGCGCCGAGGCCCTGCAATGGGGCACATGCTGGGGCGATTCCGTGATCATGCGGCGCTAGGGGGGTCATGTGGACACGCACGACGCGAAGAAGCCACTCCCACGCCTTACTCCGGACAACCGGGCGTTCTGGGAGGGATGCCGCGAGCACAAGATCTTGCTGCCATGGTGCCAGTACTGCGACCGGCCGCACTGGCCGCCGGGCCCGGTCTGCCCCTATTGCTTTGGCGACGACCTGACGTGGAAACAATCGAGCGGCCGCGGCGTCATCTCGTCCTGGGTGGTTGTCCACAAGGCCTGGCTCCCTGCCTTCGCCGCCGACATCCCCTACAACGCGGTCCAGGTCGAGCTGGAGGAAGGTATCCGCCTGACCGGCAACGTCGTCGGCGCTTCGAACAAGACGCTGCGTGTTGGGCTGCCGGTCGAAGTCGTGTTCGACGACGTCACCCCAGAAGCCACGCTGCCCCGCTTCAAGCCACGCTGACGCTGGAGCAATCCACCACCAGCCAACTAACGACCTAACCCGCGAGCAGCACGCGCCTCGCCTTCAGCACGACAGGGTAGTGATCGCCCCATGTAGCAGGCTGCCGGATTGATGGGTTGAACGGTATTGGTGATAGCGGCTTGATGCCGGGATCTGGTTGCTCAGGACTGGGCACGCTGTTTCCAGCCTGACCATCCGCTTGCGGTTGTAGGCGAGCGTGACGCGGGTCCACTTGGTTGCGGTCTTGCCGGTGTAGAGGGCGGTCCAATTCCAGGCCACTCCAACGCCGTTTACGCCAGCTTCTAGCCTTACAGGTTTCAACGCCGAAGGTCCTGTAAGGACTTACGAAAATTGACATTCCGCAGGCGGAAAGAGACCGCGATAGCAGCGGATGATGAACATGATCTGCGGCAGTTAAACCGGTTGGATCTTCTCCCAGCCGCTGGCTATCGCTTCGAACCTTTTCCGCGCCGTTTTGGTAATAACGTCACGACGGGTTCAGCCGCCGGCTTGTGGCCGAGGCCACTCTCGCGTGCCAAGGCAGAGCGGGTGGCAGCGTAGCTCGGCGCCACCATCGGGTAATGGGCCGGCAGGCCCCACTTGGCGCGATATTGCTCGGGCGTCAGGCCATGGCGGCTACGCAGATGCCGCTTGAGCGTCTTGAGCGTCTTCCCGTCTTCCAGGCAG
>JANXRT010000212.1 GCA_025356735.1 Acetobacteraceae bacterium
CCGCAAGGTCATGCGCGCGGGTCCCTCATCGACGATGACGACGCGGCAGCGAACGCGCCGGCGACCTGGACCACGCGGCCCAGCGCGCAGTCCAGGGCCATCGCGACGACCGAGGGTGCTGAAGCCTGCCGGGGATCGAGGCGCATCATCGGTAAGTCAAGCACCGCATGGCGCGCCTCGATCCCCGGCAGGCTTCAGCACCCTCGGTCGTCGCGATGGCCCTGGACTGCGCGCTGGGCCGCGTGGTCCAGGTCGCCGGCGCGTTCGCTGCCGTGTCGTCATCGTCGATGAGGGACCCGCGCGCATGACCTTGCGGCGCCGCGTGGTCATCGTCACCGGCCTTTCCGGCGGCGGCAAGGTGTCGGCATTGCGGGTGCTCGAGGATCTCGGCTACCAGGCCGTGGACAACCTGCCGGTGTCGATGATCGAGCAGGTGGTCAACGATGGTGGCCGCGACCTGGTGATCGGGGTCGATACCCGCACCACCGGGTTCGACGTGGTCTGCATCCTGGAAACCATCGCCCGGCTTCGCGCCAAACCCGATCTGCGTCCCGAGCTGGTCTATATGTGGGCCGAGGAAGGCACCCTCCTGCGTCGCTACACCGAAACCCGGCGCCGCCACCCGATGGCGCCGCAGGGCCGGGTGTCGGACGGCATCGCCACCGAGCTGATCCAGACGGCCAGCCTGCGCGAGGCCGCCGACCTGTCGATCGACACCTCCGACCTGCCGATCCCTGCGCTGCGGCGGCTGATCGAGGGCCATTTCGGTGCGGACAGCGCCGCCGACACGCCCGCCCTGGTGGTGTCGCTTATTTCGTTTGCCTACCCGCAGGGTCTGCCGCGCGAAGCCGACATGGTGTTCGACGTACGGTTCCTGCGAAACCCCCATTATGTGCCGGAGCTGAGGGCGCGCACCGGACTGGACGCCGACATCGGCGCCTATGTTGCCGCCGACGAATTCTTTGTGCCATTCTTCGATCGTCTGACCGGAATGGTGGAGCTGCTTTTGCCCCGCTTCGCGCAGGAGGGCAAAAAATACGTGTCGATCGCCATTGGCTGCACCGGCGGACGGCATAGATCCATATATATGGTGGAGCGGCTGGCAAGCCATCTGGCCAACAGCATCGCGGAACGCCGCGTTGGCTGGCGTCTGCACGTGACGCACCGCGAACTTGCCCGTGACGGCCTCTCCGCAACCTATCTCGCCGACCGTGCCCTGATGCGTCAGGCCAGTTTCGATGCGAATTCCGACGATCGCACACGGTTTCGTGAAGAGTTACTGGACGCCGGGCCGCAAACCGTGGATGAACGCAGTAGCCCGGCCGAAGGCCAGGCGGATATCGGCGCTGCCGGGCAAGCCCGTGGAGAAGGACAAGGCACCCAGTCCTTCCAGGCGCAAGATGCCTGAGACAAAAGGATGCCTGCGATGACGCCCCGAGATGACGCCCCGAGATGATGCCCCGAGATGATGCCCCGAGATGACGCCCCGAGATGATGCAATGAACGAGTTTGCCGAGTTGCATACCGCCGCACGAACGTCACGCCGATGATCGGCCTGGTGCTGGTTACTCATGGTCGTCTGGCCGAGGAGCTTCGCTCGGCGATGGAGCATGTCGTCGGTGCGCAACGCAACGTCGACACGGTCTGCATCGGCCCCGAGGACGACATGGAAGGACGCCGTGCCGAAATCGAGGTTTGCATCGATCGCTGTGACACCGGGGACGGGGTCGTGCTGCTCACCGACATGTTCGGCGGAACGCCGTCCAACCTCGCCATCTCGATGATGGACCGCAAGCACGTCGAGGTCATCGCCGGGGTCAACCTGCCGATGCTGGTGAAGCTGGCCAAGGTGCGCTCCAGCGAGCCGCTGGCGGCGGCAGTCGGTTGCGCCCAGGATGCCGGCCGCAAATACATCGCCGCCGCCTCGCACGTGCTGCACGGCGCCAAGCTCAACGGCACCTGCCGGTGACCGAGGCCATGAAGCTGCCGGTCGCGGCGACCGACTGCACGCTGGTCCGGGTGTTGAGGATTCTGAACAAGCGCGGCCTGCATGCGCGCGCGGCGGCGAAGTTTGTCACCGTCGCGGAGCGCTTCGGCGCCTCGGTTGATGTCAGCCGCGACGGCCAGTCGGTTTCCGCCCGGTCGATCATGGGGCTGATGATGCTGGGGGCCGGGCAGGGTTCGACAATCGAGCTGCGCGCCGAAGGCTGGGACGCCAAGGAAGCGATCGAGGCCTTGGCCGATCTGGTCGAGGCCGGCTTCCATGAACAGGACTGACCCGCCGGTTCCTGCCCGCGCCCTGCCTGCGCCCATCCCCCAGCACAAAAGGTTCTCGCGCGTCCCCTCCGGCCGGCAAGGCGCTGCGGAAATCGTCCTGACCGGAATCGCGGTATCCGCCGGCGTCGCCATCGGCCCGGTGTTCGGCACCACGGAGGCGCCGACCCAGATCATCCACAAGCGCATCCATGCCTCGGATATCGCCGCCCAGACCGCAAGACTGGAAGCGGCCATCCTGCAGTCGCGGAAACAGCTTGGAAAGCTGCGGGCGCGGCTGTCGGTGCTGCCCGAGGAAAGCCAGGCCGAGATCGCGCCGCTGATCGACGCCTACATCCAGATGATCGGCCCGTCGCGGCTGATCCGCGGCGTGCGCCGACGCATCGGCGAGATGCTGGTGTCCGCCGAAACCGCGGTGGTCGAGGAGACCGAGGCGATCGCCTGCACAATCCAGGCCCAGGACAGCGCCGACGCCACCGCCGACGAGAGCGCCGGCACCGCGCGGCGGGCCGACGAAATCCGCGAGATCGGGCGCCGGCTGGTGCGTAACCTGACCCATGCGCCGTTCCGGAGCTTTTCCGGTCTGCCGGAGGGCGCCATCCTGGTCGCCGAGGGCCTGCGCCCGGCCGATGCGGCGCTGCTCGACCCGTCGCGGCTGGCTGCCGTCGCCACCGAGGAGGGCGGCGCTGACGGCCATACCGCAATCATGCTGCGCGCTCTCGGGCTGCCATCCGTGCTCGGCGTCGAGGGCCTGGTGGCGGCGATCCGTCCGGGCGACGTCGCCGTGGTCGATGGCGTCGCCGGCACTGTCATATTGAACCCCGGCGCCGCCACTCTGGTCGCCGCCCGCCGTGCGGTGACCGCCTTCGCACGGGAGCGTCAGCGCTACAGCCGCCTCCGCCGACTGCCCGCCGTGACGCTGTGCGGCGAGGCGGTCGAGCTGCAGGCCAACCTTGAAATCCCCGTCGAGCTGCCGCTGATCGCCCAGTCCGGCGCCGTCGGTATCGGCCTGCTGCGGACCGAGTTCATGTTCATGAACCGCGAGACGGTGCCCGACGAGGTCGCGCAGTTCGACATCTACCGCGGTGTGGTCGAGGCGATGGCCGGCGATCCGGTCACCATCCGCGTGCTCGACTGGGGCGGCGAGAAGGATATCGAGGCACTGACCAACGCCGGCGTGGTGCCCGACGTGACCAACGCCAACCCCGCGCTCAGCATCCGCGGCATCCGGCTGCTGCTGCGCAAGCCAGAACTGTTCGAAACTCAGCTTGCCGCCATCCTGCGCGCCGCCGCATTCGGCCCGGTCCGCGTCATGCTGCCGATGGTCACCACCGTCGGCGAGGTCCGAGCCGCGCGCGAAATCTACGAGCGCGTCGCCCGCCGCCTGCGCCGCCGCGGCGAGCGGCTGGCCGACAAGCTGCCGCCGCTTGGCATTATGATCGAAACCCCCGGCGCCGCGCTGGCTGCCGACGCGCTGGCGCTGGAGGCCGATTTCTTCGCCATCGGCACCAACGACCTCACCGCCTACACCCTGGCGGTCGATCGCGGCGACAGCCACGTCGCGGACCTGTACGATCCGCTGCATCCGGCCGTGCTGCGGTTGGTCCAGTTCGCCACCGAGGCCGCGCTGCGGATGCGCATGCCGGTTTCGGTCTGCGGCGAGATCGCCGGCAACCCACGGCTGACGCCGCTGCTGATAGGGCTCGGGCTGCGCAGCTTCTCGGTCAACGCCTCGGCGGTGCCGCGGGTGAAGCAGGTGATCCGGCGGGTGGATATTGATAGCTGCGCGCGGTTTGCCCGACGCATCATGGAGCAGTCGGACCCGACGATGATCCGGGCGCTGATTGCCGACTTCAAGGCAGAGTAAGCATGGGGCTCTCCCTCCGTGGGCATTCCAACCGCCGAAGGCGGCAGTCGGAACCTTGGCCCACTCCGCCCCAAACCCCGCCCGGGGAGCGCCCGGGAGCGCATCCCTTTGCCTACGGCGTCAGCTCCTCCAGGTCCACGCTCAGCTCCCGCAGCGCCATGGTATGGGGATGCGTCACCCGGCCGGCTCTCAAATCGGCGGCGGAGACCACCTCAACCAGCTCGCCACCCTGCATCACGCCGATCCTGGGGCAAAGATGCGCGACCACCGCCAGGTTATGGCTGA
Organism: Acetobacteraceae bacterium; assembly: GCA_025356735.1. Taxonomy (GTDB): domain Bacteria; phylum Pseudomonadota; class Alphaproteobacteria; order Acetobacterales; family Acetobacteraceae; genus PALSA-911. The sequence continues at coordinate 4,427 of JANXRT010000212.1, forward strand.
CCATCACGTAGGTCAGTTTTCGCGCAACTTGTAGGTCGGTGAGCAAATTCAGAACCTCGGCCTGGACCGACACGTCAAGCGCGCTGGTGGGCTCGTCGAGCAGCAGCACGTCCGGCTCGGCCATCAGCGCGCGGGCGATCGCCACGCGCTGGCGCTGACCGCCCGAAAGCTGGTGCGGGTAGCGGAACCGCACCGAGGCCGGCAGCGCGACCTCGGCCAGGCCGCGCAGGATGCGGGTT
>JANXRT010000216.1 GCA_025356735.1 Acetobacteraceae bacterium
GGTCGCCGGGTCGAGGCCCGGGGCTGCCGACTGCTGCAAAGCCCTGTTGAACGGCGTCACGTAGCTCATGATGTCGGCGTGGGAAACCTGCGTGTTGCGCGTCAGCATGAACGACAGCACGGAGATGCCGACCGCGGCGCCGAGGTTGCGACCCAGCGCCTGCAACGCGGTGGCATCGCCGCGCAAACTCACCGGCAACGTCGCAAACGCCATCACGGTCATCGGGTTGAACACCAGCCCGAGCGAGCAGCCTTGCAGCAGCAGAAGCATCAGCAGGCTGTGGCGCGACACATCCGGGGTCCAGCCGCTCATGACGTGGAAAGTCCAGCCTAGCCCTATCAGCCCGACCGCCATGATCTTGCGCTGGTCGACGATCAGGCTGAGCCGGGCCGCGACCAGCATCGCGGCCATGGTGCCGACGCCGCGCGGCGCCATCGCGAGGCCCGCGGTCGAAACCGGGTAGCCGGCGAGGTTCTGCAGGTAGGGCGCCAGCAGCACCGAGCTCGCCTGCAGCACGGCGCCGGTGCAGAACATCATGATCATGGCGGAGACGAAGTTGGCGTCGCGGAAGATCGCCGGCGGCAGGAACGGCTTTTCCGAGGTGAACATGTGGACGACGAACAGGTAGAAGCCGAGGCCGGCCAACGCCGCCTCCGCCACGATCTCATACGATGTGAACCAGTCCTGGTCCTGGCCGCGGTCGAGCATCAGCTGCAGGCAGCCGACGCCCAGTGCCAGGACGGCGAAGCCTGTCCAGTCGAAGCTCAGCTCCGGCCGGTTGGGCGCTTTCGGCAGGAAGATCAGGAGCCCGGTCACGGCGACGATGCCGACCGGCAGGTTGACGTAGAACACCCAGCGCCAGTTGTAGGCGTCGGTCAGGTAGCCGCCGAGGGTCGGCCCCAGGATCGGCCCCAGCATCACCCCCATGCCGAAGATCGCCATGGCGCGGGCACGCTGCTCGAACGGGTAGATGTCGAGCATGGTGGCCTGCGACAGCGGCACCAGGGCAGCGCCGCAGATGCCCTGCATCAGCCGGAACACGACCATCTGGGCCAGGGATTGCGCCGCGCCGCACATCATCGAGGTGATCGTGAAGCCGACCAGGCAGCTGACGAACAGGTTCTTGCGGCCGAACCGCACCGCCATCCAGCCGACCGGCGCGGTCATGATGGCGGCCGCAATGACGTAGGAGGTCAGCACCCAGGTGATCTCGTCGGACGTGGTGCCGAGGCTGCCCTGCATGTACGGCAGCGCGACGTTGGCGATGGTGCTGTCGAGCACCTGCATCAGCGTCGCCATCATGGCGCAGGCGGTGATGATGGCGCGGTTCGGAACCACCGGGCTTGCCCCGGCTATGCCCTGCACCGACGCCGCGCCGGACATCAGCCGCCAGGCCCGGAATTTGACGGAGAAGCGATGAAATTCATCGTGTCCTGCAAAGTTGGTGCCAGGAACGTCAGCGGTGAGGCGAGCGCGCCGATTATGGCCTCATGGCCGACGCCGGCATAGATCCGCGAATGCACCGGCCCACCCCGCTCACCGATGCGCCGGGCAAGCCGAACCGTGTTGGCGGGTCGCACGGTGGTGTCGGCATCTCCGGCAAGCAGCAGCATCGGCGGATTGCGTCCGTCTGCATGCTCGATCGGTTGAGTCGGGGCGATTGCCGAACCGTTGCCGCCGAATATTTCCACCAGTATCGGGTCTTCCAACGGCAGGAAGTCGTAGGGTCCGGCCACCCCAATCATGCCGGCAATGTCGGACGACGCCATGGCGACGTTGGAAAGCCACCGGCTGTCGAGCGCCAGCATGGCGGCATTGTAGGCGCCGGCGGAGTGGCCCATCAGGAACAGCCGGCGGGGATCGGCGCCGTATTTTTCCGCATGGTCCCGGGCCCATCGTGCCGCCAGCGCGCCGTCGCGCAGGAACTCGGGAAACAGCACCTGCGGATACAGCCGGTAGTCGGCTATCACCACGACACAGCCCCGGGCGGCCAGGGCAGCGCCGGCGAACCGGTACATGGCGCGGCCGCCCATCCGCCAGTTGCCGCCATAGATGAACAGCACGATCGGCGCAGCGACGGTTCCCGGGGTTGGCGCATAGACGTCGAGCTTCTGCCGCGGATCGTCGCCATAGGCGATGCCGGACGCAGCCAGGCGGTCCGGCGACAGGCCGTTCAGCACCGCCACCGGCGAGCAGCCGGCGAGCAACGCTGCCATGGCGGTCGCGCCGCGCCGGCCGAATTTCCGGAGTTGCAGCGAACTCACCAGCCATTCACCCGCGGCCACACGGCGATCACCTCATCGCCCTCGACCACGAAGTAACGGTCATGCGCGGCGGCGGTCAGGCAGGCATGGTTCGGCGCGATGCGGACATGGCCGCCGATCGGGATGTCGAAAAGATCGCCGGAGAACTCGATCACGCCGTGTTCCTGGTAGGCGCGGCCGACGCAGGCATCCCCGAACGCACGCTGGCCGGCGATGTCGAGCACCAGGCCATAGCCGTAATCCTTTGGCGCCGCCTCGGTGCTGCGATCCTTTGACAAGGCCAACGCGCCGGCGTCGATCAGCATGCGGCCTGCCCCCTTTGCATCGATCCTGTTGCCGATCACGCTGGCGAGCACGGTCAGCGCGATGTCGTGGACGGCATGGGTGCCGATCTCGGCCTGAAACAGGTCGCCGAACATGTAAACGCCGGCGCGAATCTCGGTCACGCCCTGGAAGCCGGCGGCGTGGCGCGCGGTCGGCGAGCTGCCGACCGAGACGATGGCGCAGGCGTGGCCGGCTTCGCGCAGCCTTTGCGCGGCGCGCACGCAGCCGGCGCGCTCGGCCTCGGCGATGGCTGCGATCTCGACCGGCGAGCGCCCGGCATAGCTTTGGCCGGCATGGGTCATGACACCGGCGAGCCTGGCCCCGAGCTTTTCTCCGATCGCCAGCAAGGCGGGGTCCTCCGGCGCCACGCCGCCGCGGGCCTCGCCGGTGTCAATCTCGATCAGCGCCCGTGGCGGGGTGGGATGGTCGGCGATGATCCCGGCGATGCCGATATCGTCGGTTATCACCATGATCTCGCCGCCGGCGGCGTTCAGCTTGCCAACCTGTTCCAGCTTCTTCTCGGTGATGCCGACCGCGAGCAGGATGTCGGTGATGCCATGGGCGGAGAAATACTCGGCCTCGGCCAGGGTCGAGACCGTGATGCCGCCCGGCTGGCCGGCGAGCGCCAGCCGCGCCACGTCGATCGACTTTGCCGTCTTCATGTGCGGGCGCAAGGGGATCGCGTGGCGCGCCAGGATTTCCGCCATGGCGTCGATGTTGTGCAGCAGGCGGGCACGGTCGAGAATGAGGCAGGGCGTCGGCAAGTCGGATATCTTCATGGTGTTCCCATAATGCCGGATGTCCGGCTCAGGCTGCGACGCCGCTCAGACAAGGTTGCGACCTATGACGGATTTCCTGGCCCAAGTCACCGCGCTGGCAAGCGACCTGGTGGCGATCGATAGCCGCAGCTTCGTCTCGAACCTGGCCGTTGCCGACCGGATCGAGGCGGCGTTGGACGGCTTTGAGGTCGAAAGGCTGGACTTCCTGGATGATGCCGGCGTCGCCAAGCGCGCGCTGGTGGCGCATCGCGCGGCACCGGGCGCGCATCGGACCGGCGGCATCGCGTTCTCCGGCCACATGGACACGGTGCCCGATACCGGCTGGGCCACCAATCCGTTCTCGGCGGCGATCGACGGCGACACGCTGCACGGGCTGGGCGCCACCGACATGAAGGGGCCGGTGGCGGCGATGATCGTGGCGGCCAAGTTCTTGGGGGCTCGGGCAATGACCGGGCCGGCGACGCTGCTGATCACCACCGACGAGGAAACCACCAAGCAGGGTGCCCGCGTCATCGTCGAGCGGTCGGCGCTGCTGGCGCGGGTGCGTCCGGCCGCCATCCTCGTTGGCGAGCCGACCGGGATGGTACCGGTGCGCGGCCATCGCAGCCACATCGCCCTCACGGCGACGGCCACCGGCGTCCAGGCGCACAGCAGCACCGGCGTGGGACGCAACGCCAACTGGGCGCTGATCCCGTTCCTGGTCGAGATGAGGCAGGTGTTCGACCGGCTGCGCGCCGATCCCGGCCTTCAGGACGCCGACTACGATCCGCCGTTCAGCGATTTCAACCTCGTGCTCGACAACCATGGCGCCGCGGTCAACGTGACGGTGCCGAAGGCCACCGCGCGGATCAAATTTCGCTATTCCGCGAGGGTCGATCCGCAACCGGTGCTGGACGCCGTTCGGGCCGCCGCGGCACGGCACGGCATTTCGCTGACCGAGGCGCGCGAGGGCTCGCCGCCGGAGTTGCCCGCCGATCATCCGCTGGTGGCGCTTTGTGCGGAGATCGCCGGCTTTCCGGCGCGCACCGCGCCCTACGGCACCGACGCCTCGATCCTGCAATCCATCGCCCCCTGCGTCATTCTCGGTCCCGGCGGCATGAACGTGGCGCATAAGCCGGCCGAGCATGTCAGCCTGAGCGCGCTGGCGGCGTCGGTGCCGGTCTTTATCGAACTCGCACGACGGTTCGAAAAACCTAGGTGGGTTGGGTGAGCGCTTGCGTTACCCGCTGTCCGTAGTCGTGCCGCCTTAGAATATGGTGGGTGACGCAAGCGCTTACCCACCCTACGACCTATCGTGGCGCGGTCAGCACGGTAAAGTCCGGCGATGCCTGACCGTGCCATGCGGCGGCGAGGTCCCGGGCCAGGCGGTCGGCGATTGCCGCGCGGTAGTGCAGCGGGTCCCAGTAGTTGTCGTCGTCGGCGGTGATCGGGCTCGGGCGCATGAAATCCACCGCCAGCATGTTCGGCCTTGACGCTGCCATCGCGGCGATGCGGCGCTTGCATTCGGCCCAGACCTTGTCGCCGTCGCTGCCGGATGCGGGCAGGAGGTGATGGTTGTAGGGCACGAAGAACAGGATTTTCCGGGTGCCTGGCGGGAACAGGTCAAGGCCGGCCCGTAGCCATTCATGGGTCGGAAACCGCCATGTCGTCAAAGCACCGGCGCGGGCGCCGCCGGGAATGGTGACGCCGGACCGCGCCATGTTGGCGGCGACGCGGGCCCGGTCGTACTGGCTGTCGGGCGGCACGAAGCTGGTGTAGCCGTCGCGGCCGTAGCGCTCGGGTTTGAGCCCGATCAGGGTGCCGAACATCTGGCCGGCGGCCTCGATCGTGTAGAGGTTGAGCAACTCCAGGTAGCCGCGCCAGAGGTCTTTCCCATACATCCATTCCGGGAAAGCGCGCGGTGTCAGTTTTTCCACCGCCTCCCCGGTTTCGCACCAGCGTATGTCGAGGCCGATGGCGATTGCGCGGGCTGTCGGATGGGTGTCGGCGAATACCTGCAAAAGGCGGGACTGCTCGTAGGCGGTGGAGTCATTCATCGCCAGATTGGCGAACTTGGCGTCAAAAACCTCATTCAGGACCGTTGGGCGCAGCAGCCGGCTGGTCGAGGTGCCAAACAGGGCCGCGTCGAATTTCTGTGATCGTGCCAGGGAGGGAAACGCATAACGGGCGTTGGTCGCGACCGGCGGGCGGTTCAAGGACGGTGACAGCGGCAGGATGTCGAACGGATCGACGATCGCCACGAACGCGTAGATCACCGCTAGCGCGCCGGCCACGGCAGCGAGGAACTGCCCGCAGAATCGGCGCCAGCCGGAATCCGCCATCTCAGAACTGGAAGTAGATGAAGGCGTTGGGCAGCCGGCCGCCGATCAGCAACACGACATAGGCGAGGCCGAACCCGGCCGGCCAGGCAATCCAGGCGCGTGGCCGCAGCAGTTCGAGCGCGTAAAGGTGGCCGGTCGGGCCGATCACGGAAATCGCCGCACCGCCGGCCAGGGCGGCCCATTGCTCCGGCTGCAGCGCGACCGGGCCGAGCGTGCTGGTTCCGGCCATCGCGCCCAGCATGGCACCGGCGGTGGCGAAGTCCGGTGAGCGGAACAGCACCCAGCCGGCGATCACGAACAGCATCGTCGCCGCCCAGCCGATCGCCCGGGGCAGTTTCAGGCCCTGCCCGTCCCAGACATGCTGAACCGCCAGCGCCACCCCGTGCAGCCCGCCCCACGCGACGAAGTTCCAGCTGGCGCCGTGCCACAGGCCGCCGAGCAGCATGGTCGCGACCACGTTGCCGGCCTGGCGCCAGGCGCCGCACCGGTTGCCGCCAAGCGGGATGTAGAGGTAGTCGCGCAGGAATCGCGACAGGGTCATGTGCCACCGGCGCCAGAAGTCGCGGATCGAGACCGAACGGTAGGGCGCGTCGAAGTTCTGCGGCAGGCGCAGGCCGAACATCCGGGCCAGCCCGATCGCCATGTCGGAGTAGCCGGAAAAGTCGAAATAGATCTGCAGCGTGTAGGCGATGGCGGCGAGCCAGGCTTGCGTCAGGGTGGGCGGGCCGGCCAGGGCGAACAGCGGATCGGCGACGGTGGCGATGGTGTCGGCCAGCAGCACCTTCTTGGCGACGCCGATGGTGAACAGCA
>JANXRT010000225.1 GCA_025356735.1 Acetobacteraceae bacterium
AGCACGGCGAATTCGGCGGTGAGGTTGTCGGGATCCGCATGTAGCCGCACGACGCCTAGCGGCACATCCTCCGCGTCGCTGAAGGCGATGAACGCCATCTCTCGATCGTAGTCGATCTGCGTCAGACGCGAGAGCAACGACCGATCCAGCACCCGCATCGTGCCATGAAAGCGCGCCCGCAGATCCTCTGGCACAACTTTTACGAACATGTTTTCCAGGCTCTCGGCGTCGTCCGGGCGAATCGGTCGCAGCCTCACCACGCTCATGTCGCGCAGCGTCGCCTGTGTTTCCAACTCGTATGGGTAAGCCACGATCGCGGTGGGCACGATATGTGCCGGATCGCCGAGGCGGATACGCGCGTCCAGCACGATCACCCCGGTGCCGTCGGCAAGGAAGGGGTTGATATCGAGCTCGATGATCTCCCGATGATCAAGCGCCAGTTGGGCGATCGCGATCAGCAATCGCGCGACCGCGTCGAGGTCAACCGGCGGGCGATTGCGATAGCCGCGCAGCAGGCGTGCGATACGGGTGCGCCCGATCAGTCCGCGTGCCAGCTCCAGATCGAGCGGCGGCAAAGCAAGCGCGGTATCAGCGATCACCTCGACTGCGACGCCACCCTGGCCGAATAGCACGACCGGGCCAAAAGTAGGGTCGACGCTGATACCGACGATCAGTTCGCACGCATTGGGCCGCTCTATCATTTGTTCGACAACGAATCCTTCGATCGCGGCATCCGGTTGGGTGGCGGCCAGTCGCGACGCCATCGCCGCCGCGGCTTCGCGCACCGACGCGCCGCCGGTCAGGTTCAGCATCACGCCGCCGACCTCGGATTTATGCACGATCTTGCGCGAGTGAATTTTCAGGGCAACCGGTCCGCCAATCGTCTCCGCCGCAGCGGCGGCTGCCTCGGGCGTCGCCACTATCCGGCTTTGCACCGCGGGAATGCGATAGGCGGCCAGGACCGTTCTTACCTCCAATGGGTCGAGCCACTCTCGGCCGGATGCCCGGGCGTCGACCAGCAGGCGATGCACCGCATCTCGGTCCGGCGGCGCGGCCTCAGCTTCTCGCCGGCTTGGTACACGCAGCAGTATTTTCTGGTTACGCGAAAATTCTGCGAGCTGGGTATAGCCGTCAATCGCCGTCTCGATGCTTTCGAAGCTCGGTATGTTGGCCTGGGCGAGTTGGCGACGCGCGGTGGCCGCCTCGTTCGCGCCCAACCAGCACGCCAGCAAGCCTGCGGCCGAACCGGGCGGGCGAGCTTGCCAGGCCCCGATCAGGCCTTGGGCGGCTTCCGGAGACGAAGCGACGCCGGTCGGGCAGTTCAACGCCAGCACGGCGTCAATCCCGGGGTCTGCCAGCAGCTCGGACAATGCGGCCGCGTAGCGGGCACCGTCGGCGTCGCCGATGATGTCGATAGGGTTGGCATGAGACCAGCCGGGCGGCAAAACCACGTTCAAAGCCACCACTGTGGCCACGTCGAGCTTCGCCAGAGTACCGCCGGCATCGAGCAGCGCGTCGGTCGCCAACACGCCGAAGCCACCACCGTTGGTCAGGATCGCCAGCCGGTCGCCGCGGATGGGACGGGTGCGCGACAGCGTCTCGGCGGCAGCAAACAATTGTTCGAGTCCGTGCACGCGCAGCAGCCCGGCGCGGCGGAAAGCGGCGTCATACACGGCGTCCGATCCGGCCAGCGCCCCCGTATGCGATGCCGCAGCCGCCGCAGCCGCCGGATAGCGGCCGGATTTCACCACAATGACTGGCTTGTTGCGCGCCGTCGCTCGGGCCGCGGAAAGAAATTTTCGCGCCGAGGTGATGCTTTCCACATAAAGCAGCACCGCCTTAGTTTCCGGATCTGCGGCGACGAAATCCAGCATGTCGCCGAAATCCACGTCCGCCATGTCTCCGAGCGAGACCAAGTAGCGAAAGCCGATGCCGCGCGCGGCTGCCCAGTCGAGCAATGCGACAGCCACGGCGCCGGACTGGGTAAAGCAGGCGATCGGGCCAGGTAGCGCCTGCACATGGCTGAAGCTGGCGTTTACCCCGACGGCAGGCGACAGCAAGCCGAGGCAATTCGGCCCAATGACGCGCAAGAGGGTCGGGCGTGCGGCGGCGAGCATCGCTTGGCGCCGTTGTTCTCCCTTTGCGCTGCCACCTTCCCCGAAGCCCGCCGTGATGACCACCGCACCCGCACAGCCGCGCAGCGCCAGCGCACCGATCAGGGCGGGAACGGTGTCAGGCGGGGTGGCGATGATGGCAAGGTCGGGGGCTACCGGCAGGGCGGCGACGTCGGGATATACCCGCATGCCGTCGATCTCCGTTTCGTGCGGGTTCACTGCCATTAACGTCCCGGCGAAGCCGGTCGCGCGCATGTTCGCTAAGGCCAAGTGCCCGACAGAGCGTCCTCGTTTGGAAGCACCGATCACAACGACGCTCCGCGGCGCAAGGATGCGATCGAGATTGCGGATGCTCATGCGTCAGCTTTCTAAAATTGTCGCCGCGATCCGTCCGCCCGAACCGAGCTAAGGCATAAGACGCGCTCACCGGCTATCCGAGCGTAGCCGATGAGACACCCGTCTGGAGCCGCACGGAGCCTGGGCCATTGGCAACTATTGAGGCGGATCGCCCCTATGGTTCGGCCTTGTCGTGCCCAAGCCAGATCGGGTTCCTCGCTGCAGCCTCAAACTGATCATCCCGCACAGCAATGCCTAGGTGCCTGCCGACAGGCACATGAGGATTTTCCCAAGGCACATCGGTCAGCACCACTCTGTTCGCCGGAGTCGACGATTTTGGCGACCGCATGGTCGATAATGCAGATCAGACAGGCCCTAACTCATAAAAGTCGTATGTAGGCATCGATGCGGCGGAGCCGTGTCAGATCCGGACAAGCAGTTCCCGCGGGGATGTCGGCAAGGCAGCCGCCGGCGCCTCGTCATCAAACAGGTCGGTATCGGCCCCGAACCCGGCGGCCCGGGTAAATGCCGGCGCATCCAGGATGTCCAGTCTGTGTCGGAAGAAGTGGGCCACCTGTTGCACCCGCAAAATAGCCAGCATTCGGCTGACATGCACGTCCGTCAGGTTGAGGGCTTCACCTATCTGCGCGAGGGTCAATGGCAGCTGAACGCTATCGCCGCTCAACGGCGGCCGGTGCCGTATTCGATGGAACAATTCCATCAGCAGGTGAGCCACCCGTTCGCGCGCGTCCCGCCCGGAGACGTTGACGAAGTGGTCCTGGAGCCGGGCTTCCCGGCAGGCGGCAAGGTGCGCGAGCCGGAGCGCCAGCCGAGGGTTGGATGCGACGAGATCATCAAGGCGCTGTCTGGGCATTGGACAGACCGTTACCGCCGTAAGGCATATGGCCGAGTGTGTCATGGGTGACCCAGACACCGGTTGGACGCCAAGCAACGCGCCAGGAAGAGCGAAATCCGGCATGTGCCAGGAACCGTCGTCGAGCATCACCCGCGTTCCAATCCACCCATCAATGACCACCAGGTAGTTCGGGCACGGCTCGCCTTGCCGGTAAAGATCGGTCGACGCCGGCCATACGCGTGGATGTCCCTTGATTTCGGACAGCATACCGATCTCGTCCGTCGACCACGGGGCACATATGCCCATCGTGCGTGCAGAGCAGGCGGCACAACTCTTACCGTGTGAACCCATGGCATGAGCCGAGTGCGTCATCGACAGCCTCCTTTAACGTAAGCTGTGGCACCTGCTCACGTAAAACCAAGGACGGATGATCGCACGGTTTACGACGCGCCAAGCAGGCTTGCGGCTTAACTTAAAGCAAAGTCATGTCGCTACGCGTTTGTTGGGCGACAAGCAGCCTGACTCGTCAACAGCCCAGCATCATGACCAACGGAATCTTGCTGGCGAGGAAACAGCACACATCACACGAAACCCAAGCGTAGACGGGGCACAGGCTAATGTCACGGGCTGGCCTCGCGTCGTCGGGCTGTCCGAGTGTCGGTTTACGTGGCCAGCCGCAGCGGCCCTTGCATTTGGCGAGACGCCAGCCAAAAATGCCGCCGATCGTGCCGCCATATAGTCAGCCACACCTCTCTTGCCGCACCAACGGCCAAGCCGGAAAGTGGCCGCCCAGATTTTGATCTGGCACCTTCATCAGATTCTTTGCAAGCTGGCCCGCGATCTTGCGCCGAACTCCCGGATCGAGTGCTTCCTTGATCGCCTGCAGGGTGCGGGAAGGACCGGCCAGGATCAGGCTGGCGAACCGGCCTTGCGCCGCCGCGATATTCAGCTCTGCGGCAACGCGCGCGGCGAAGTGCTCCTTCTCGCGTGTGTGCGGATCGCTTTTTGGCGTAATCGCGTGCCGCAAGATACCGGCGCTCTCAAAGCTGCGTCCCAACCGGTCGCTCACCAGTTCGCCTATCCGCTGACCGGCCGTGTCGGACGCCTCGGTTCGCATGGTGCGGAAGCCATGGCCGTCATGCCGGACAAAACGCGCATGCTCCCCATCCACGATGGCAAGCCAAACTTCGGAGTGCGTCATTGGACCCTTTCGGCAGTGACGGGTTAAGGCTGACTTTCGTTCATGGCTGTCTCCCACAATGCCCACGCTTTACGGCAGCGCGAACGGGGCGAAGCATCGCAGCCCTGCAGCGGATCACCTTGATCCGGATCAAGGTAATCCGCTGCAGGGTGTGTTCAGGTTTGACCGAAGCAACTCGCGCCAAGATCAAAGCGGCCGCGCATGTGGAAAGGTTGAAGACAATGACCGACCGACTGATGTCCGAGATGGTGCGCAACCAACGGCCGGTGACGCTGCCCGAGGACGCGACAATCACCGAGGTATGCCGGCAGATGCAGGAACGCCGCGCTGGCGCCGTGATGGTGACCGATACTGAGGGCCATCTGCTCGGCATCTTCACCGGACGGGACGCTGTCCGCATTCTGGCCCAGGGAACTGTCGGGAGCGGGCCGGTCGGAGCGGTCATGACCCGCTCGCCCGACACCATGCCGCCCGGCCAACCGGCGATCGAGGCGTTGAGGCTGATGCAGGATGGTGGGTTCCGGCACCTTCCTGTAGTTGAGGGCAGACAGGTGATCGGCGTGGTTTCGTGGGGCGACTTCCGCCCATCCGAACATGACCGGCTCGATACCGAAACCAAGCTTTGGGAGCGCGTCTAGCACTCGACCTACCCGCGGAATTTTCGGCGTTGGCTGCGCCTGGGCCTGAAGACGCGCGCGGCCCTAGGTACGGGTTAGGCTGGAGGTGAACGAATCCATGTTTTGCCGCCATTGCAGAATCAGGCGATGACTTCGTCCGTCTGCCAAAATCAGGATGACGTTTTCGCCTTTCTGCAGGATCCCAGGACCTATGGGCGCACCGACGCGGTGCTCCGCATCGATACCCATGGCGCCGCCGTGTTCCTTGCCGGCCCGGATGTCTACAAGGTCAAGCGGGCGGTGCGGTTCGCCTACATGGATTTCTCCACGCTGGAAAAACGGCATACGGCGTGTGAGACGGAAATGGTGGTCAACCGAGACAATGCGCCCGACCTCTATCTTGGCGTCATGCCGATTACCCGCGACAAGCACATCCTTCAGTTTGGCGGCGACGGAGAAATTGTTGAATGGGTGGTTCATCTTCGTCGCTTCGACGAGAACGCCACGCTCGATCGCCTAGCAGCCGCTGGCCCACTCGGCGCTGAGCTGATGGACAAACTTGCGCAGGCCATCGTCGCGGCGCATCGGCGGGCGCCGCTTGGCAATGGCCATGCGGCTACATGTATTCTGCATCGTCTGCTGCAGGAAACAGTCGACGAGCTCGCCAGCGGCGCGGACCTGTTTTCCTCGGAGCAGACCGCTACGTTTGGCGCGGCGCTGGTTGCGGCATTCGATTGGGCGGAACCGGTTCTGCTCCGCCGCGGCGAGCAAGGCCAGATCCGCCGCTGCCACGGCGACCTTCATCTCGCCAACCTCGTTCTGATCCGGGACATGCCGGTCCTGTTCGACGCGATCGAGTTCGACGAGGCGATCGCCACCTGCGACATCCTGTACGATCTCGCCTTCCTCCTGATGGATCTGTGCGAGCGCGGCCTGTCCGCCGATGCCAACGCGCTGTTCAACCGGTATGTCTCGCTTTCCGACGACCAGCCGTTGCAGATCGAAGGGGCCTCAGCGTTGCCGCTCTTCCTGAGCCTGCGCGCGGCGATACGGGCGAAGGTCATGGCCGCGCTGTTCCGCCTCGACCCGACAAAAGCGACATACCGGAACCAGGCACTGGCTTATTTCGAGGCTGCGGCCCGGTTCCTCGTGCCCTCTCTGCCGCGGCTGATCGCGGTCGGCGGTGGGTCGGGAACCGGCAAGACCACTCTAGCCGCCGCCATCGCGCCAGTGCTCGGGCTGGCGCCCGGCGCGTTGCACCTGCGCAGCGACATCGAGCGCAAACGCCTGTTCGCCGTCGCGGCGACGACGAGGCTTCCGGTCGATGCCTACCGGCCGGAGATTTCGGCGGCGGTTTACGACACACTTAATGATCTTGCCGAAATGGCACTTTGCGCCGGACAGGCCGTGATCGTGGACGCCACATTCCAGCGCCTGGAGGAGCGCCAAGCGATCGCCGCGGTGGCGGCACGTGCAGGCGTTCCGTTCCTTGGCCTTTGGCTGGAAGCGCCAGCCGGACTGCTCGTGCGCCGCGTGGCCGCACGAACGGGGGACGCTTCCGACGCTACAGCCTCTGTCGTGGAGACGCAGGCCAGAGGAGCCGTCGGTCCCCTAGTTTGGCACCGCCTGGACGCAAGTCGGAGCCAGATTGTGCTGAAGGCTGTGGCACTCAAGCTGATGCAGCGCTCCGATGCCCCAATCCCTGTCTGACGGCATTCAGGCATCCAGATTGGCGTTTCTTCGATCTTTGTTCGCTCAAATTGATGGAACTGGCGGCTGGAGCCAACCCTATCTGCAGAAACCGGCCTCGCAAACGAGGTCACCCGCGCGGGCCACGAACGACACCTTCTGTGCCGGCGTGGACGAGCTGAGTTTCGGCCACATGTAGCTGACTTCCTCGACGGCGGCGGGATAGGCTGTCGCCATCATCTCCTGACCGAATGCGACCTCGTCGATGTCATAAAGGTCTTTCAGGCTGCGGCCGACCTGCGCCGGATCGATGTGGGCGTCGACCTTTCCATCGCGACCGGCGCAAAAGAAACAAGAGTCGCGGTCCTTGAACCCATTGCTGCCGTGGCTGGAATTGGCAAGCGCCTTGGGCTCGTTCTGCTTCAGCGCCGCGACCGCGCATACCAGAGACTGCCGGCATTGTAGCCTGACGATGTCGAGCATCGCGAGCGGTGTCTTACGTAGTCTGCCGCCGAGATTAGGCCCGGTTAAGCTTCGAGCAAGCACCGGAGCCGAACGCCAACAGTTCGAGCAGACTTGATCCAGATCAAAGACCCATCGCAACCATGACACGATGCTGATCGGCCGTAATGCAGGAGAAGCCCATGTATAAGCACATCTTGATCCCGACGGATGGATCGGAACTCTCGGATAAAGCCGTAGTGCAAGGTATCGCCTTGGCTAAAACGCTCGGCGCGAAAATCACGGCACTGACCGTGACAGAGCCCTTCCGCCTATTTTCGATGGACCCCATGATCGTCACAGACACGTCCGTCGAGCACGAAAGACATGCCAGACAATACGCCGACCGGATTGGCGTCGCCGTCTCAAATGCCGCGAAAGCTGCCAACGTCGGCTGCGAGATCGTGCATATGGAGCACGAACACCCCTTCGAGGCGATCATCAAGACCGCCGGTTCCAGCGGTTGCGACCTGATCCTGATGGCGTCGCATGGCCGCCGGGGCGCGGCCGCCCTGCTGCTCGGCAGTGAAACCCTCAAAGTCCTGACACACTCGAAAATTCCGGTGTTGGTCTACCGCTGATCGCGAGGCGCAAAGAGCGGCGCATGAGTTTAGGATCAAATGAAAACTTCCGTCCTTGATCTTGTCCCCGATATTTCCGTCAGAAGGATGGATCGGGATCTGCCTTTCCGCGCACTGCACGCCTTGGCTGGTCGGCCTGCCGCGGTCGCATCGCGCCCTGGCGCAAACCCTCGTCATCAGACAAGTCGACGTAATCATGAAAGCCTGCTGCTTGGCGGATAAGGGAATTCTTATGGTCGGAAAACCATCATGACAGTTGGCAATCCCGCCGGTGAACTCTCCGGCCAACGGCCATCGGGCATGGATCGCAGCGCCGCCAAATTCTATCTTGTGGGTGGCGGAATTGCCTCGCTGGCGGCGGCTGCGTTCCTGATCCGGGATGGCAATGTGCCTGCCCATCGCATCACGATCCTGGAACAGTCCAATGAGATCGGTGGCAGCCTGGATGATTTGGGCACTCCGCAGGACGGCTATGTGCTGCGCGGCGGACGCATGATCGAAAGCAAGTATCTCTGTACCTTCGACCTGTTTTCCTCAATCCCCACCCTCGACAACGCCAGCACCGTCACCGCCGAAATCTTGCGGTGGAACGGGACGATGAAAACATCTTCCAAATCCCGGCTGGTGCCCGATGGCCCCAGGCAGCCCGCGCCGAGATTAGCCTGTCGGAAAGGCACATACTGACGATCGGGCGGCTGGTGCCGGAGCCGGAGGCGATGCTGGGCCGAACCCGCATCGCGGATCAGTTCGATGCCGCCTTCTTCACTACCGACTTCTGGCTTGTGTGGTGCACCACCTTCGCCTTTCAGCCCTCGCACAGCGCGGTCGAGCTCAAGCGGTATCTGGCACGGTTTTCTCACATGGTGGCCGGCTTCGAAGCGGCTCGAAGGGATCTTGCGCACAGTCTACAACCAATATGACTTGCTGGTGCGGCCGTTGGAGAAATGGTTGAGGGAGCGCGGTGTTGCCTTTGAGATGAACGTGTGGGTCACCGGCCTTCACCGCACGCCGTCGGCGGCCAGGCAGGCAACGACTGGGCAGAGGCCGACAGCGGAACGGCTGCACCGCTGGCGAGCAAGGGCATCCCAGGAAGCTTTCGGAGCGACCGGACCCAGGCACCGTGGCAGTATAGCCAGAAGCTGCCCGATTCTCGGCGCAGGTGCTGTTGGACCACCTCAACAAACGCGAAGGTCCGCATGATCCTCGTGACCGGCGCCAGCGGCACGGTGGGCCATGAGGTCGCAGCGCGGCTCTCCGGGCAGGCGCCGGTGCGCCGCGCCTTGCGTGACCCGGCGTGTGGCGTCCACTTCGACTTCCTGGACCCGTCCAGCTTCGGGCCGGCGCTGCGCGGCGTGGACCAGGTGTTCCTGCTTCGTCCGCCGCAGTTGGCCCGGGCGCGGCACGACTTCGGCCCGTTCATCACCGCGATGGAGCGGGCCGGGGTGCGCCAGGTCGTGTTCCTGTCTGTGCGGGGCGCCGGCAGCAACCCGCTGCTGCCGCATCGCGGGATCGAGCGGCTGCTGGAACGCTCGGCGCTGGCTTGGACGCACCTGCGCCCAAACGATTTCATGCAGAACTTCACGACCGTGCACCGGGCCGACATCCGGGACCGGAGCGGGATATGGGCGCCGGCCGGCTACGGGCGGACCAGCTTCGTGGACGTGCGCGACGTGGCGGACGTTGCGGTGCGGGTGCTGACCGAAGGGGGGCACTAGCGGCGGGCCTACACGCTTACCGGGCCGGAGGCGCTTACGATGGACCAGGTGGCGGCCGCGCTGTCCGCGGCGCTGGGACGGCAGATCGCTTACCGGAACCCGGGCATCCTCGCCTTCCTGCGCCACATCCGCGCGGCCGGGCATCCGCTTGTCTTCGGGCTGGTGATGGCGGGCGTTTACACCGCTGCACGGTTGGGGCTGGCGGCCAAGGTGGAGCCCGACCTTGAATGGCTGATCGGCCGTTCAGCGACGCCGTTCCGAATTTTCGCAAGACTACGCCGCCCTTTGGCAGTCCGGTCCCATGACAACATGTGAGGCGTCCAAAAAGGGATAGGGTTGGTCCGCCACCATATCACTTCCTGCGGTTGCTGCTGGCACTCTCCTGCTCCCTGTCGAATGCAGTTCTGCCCTCGCGGTCGAGCGTCGCGAAGTCCTCGCCCGACAGGATGACGCCTGCCGCCGCCATGTCCTGCTCCAGATGCTGGACCTGGGCGGTGCCGGGGATTGGCAGCATCGTGGCCGGCTTCGAGCGACTCGAGGGGATCCTGCGCACAGTCTACAACCAATATAACTCGCAGGTGAGGCCGTTGGAGAAATGGCCAAGGGAGCGCAGTGTTGCCTTCGAGATGAACGTGCGGGTCACCAGCATGGATTTTAACGAACAGAAAGCCATTGTTCAGGGCGCGAGATCATGCCGGAACTGCTGGGTCACCTGCACATCGCGGGCGAGGCAGCGACAATCTTGACGGACTGCATCTGCATTCCCTGCGCGATACCGTTCATCACCAGCCAGTTCCTGCCGCGGGAGACAGGCGACCGGCCCCAGGTCGTTCCCAACGGCTATCGCAACGTGGCCTTCATGGGACAATTCTGTGAACTGCCCGAAGACGTGGTGTTCACGGTCGAGTACTCGATCCGGTCGGCGCAGGTCGGCGTCTATGCGCTGCTTGGCCTGAATCGCCGGCCGGCGGCGGTCTATCAGAGGAAATTCGATCCTCATATTCTCTACAAGGCCTTCATGACCTTGCACGATCTTCGTTCATGAGGGTTGGCCGAAGGGCTGAAATCGAGGCGCCGCCAGCCACTACCGACGCCGCTTTCTGGAATTCTCCACTCGCCGCCGCCCTCGCCGAAGCCGGCGCCACAATCGACGGGCTTGCCTCCGCCGAGGCCGACCGGCGGCTGCGCCAGTACGGCCCGAACAATGCCGCCGACGTGCGCCGCTCACCGGCTTGGCTGAGGTTTGCCGGCCGGTTCCGCAATCCGCTCATTATCATCCTGCTGGTTGCCAGCGGGCTGTCGGCCGTCGCCGGCGACCTGGCCAGCTTCGTCATCGTGGTGACGATTGTCGGGCTCAGCGTGCTGCTCGACTTCATCCAAGAAACCCGGGCGCAGAACGCAGTGGATGCGTTACAGCAGAAGGTCGCGCTGCGCACCGATGTGCGCCGCGACGGCGCGACGGTGCGGCTCGCCTTCGCGCAGATCGTGCCTGGGGACATCGTCATCCTCAGCGCCGGCGATATCGTGCCCGCCGACGGGCGGCTGCTGGCCAGCCGCGACCTGGTGGTCAACCAGGCCCTGCTGACGGGAGAGTCGTATCCGGTCGAGAAATGCGCCGGCGACCTGGCGACGCCGGTGGCGGAGATCAGCGAGGCCGTCAACGCGGCACTGGCCGGCACTTCGGTGATCAGCGGCAGCGCCACGCTTCTGGTATCGCGCACCGGCCGCGCGACGGCGCTTGGCGGCCTGGCCGGCACGCTGGCGGCCAGTCCGCCCCCGAACGCCTTCGAGACCGGGCTGCGCCAATTCAGCGGCCTGATCCTGCGCATCACCGTGGTGCTGGTGGTGCTGGTGATGGCCGAGAGCTTCCTGTTCCAGCGGCCATGGCTCGACACCCTGCTGTTCGCCCTGGCCTTGGCGGTCGGGCTGACGCCGGAGCTGCTGCCGATGATCGTGACGGTGACCCTGGCGCGCGGCGCCCAGCGGCTGGCCAGCCGCAGCGTCATCGTGAAGTGGCTGCCGGCGATCCACAACCTCGGCGCCATGGACGTGCTGTGCACCGACAAGACCGGCACCCTGACCGAGGCGCGCATCGAGCTGGTGCGGCATGTCGGCCCGGCGGGGGAGGACAGCGAGCACGTGTTCGAGCTCGCCTTCCTCAACAGCCATTTCGAGACCGGGCTGCGCAGCCCGCTCGACGAGGCCATCCTGGCGCACGCCACGATCGACCCTGAGACGTCACGCAAGATCGGGACCTGGCGCAAGATCGACGAAGTGCCATTCGACTTCGAGCGCCGCCGCGTCTCGGTCCTGCTGGAGCGTGACGGCGCCCGGCTGCTGATCGTCAAAGGCGCGCCCGAGGGCGTGCTGAAGCTGTCAACCCAAGTGGAAATGGCTGACGGAACCGTGCAGCCGATGACCCCGGCCTGGCAGACGGCGCTGGCCGAGACCTTCGAGAAGATCGGCGCCGAGGGGATGCGGGCGCTGGCGATCGCGACGCGGCCGATGGCAGCCGACCATGACGACGCCGTCGTTGCCGACGAGGCCGGACTGACTTTTTCCGGTTTCACCGTGTTCCTCGATCCGCCTAAGGCGTCAGCCGGTCCGGCGCTGCGGGCACTCACCGAATCAGGGATCGCGGTGAAAGTGCTGACCGGCGACAACGAGCGGGTGGCGCGGCACCTGTGCGGCGAGCTTGGCCTGCCGGAACCCGACACCCTCACCGGCGACGATCTGGCCGGAATGGACGACGCCACGCTGGCCCGGCGGGTCGAGCGCGCCAACCTTTTCTGCCGGGTGACGCCGGCGCAGAAGCTGCGGGTGCTGCTGGCGCTGAAGAAAGGTGGCCGCACCGTCGGCTTCCTTGGCGACGGCATCAACGACGCGCCCGCCCTGCATGCGGCCGACGTCGGCATTTCGGTCGATGGTGGCGCCGACGTCGCCAAGGCGGCGGCGCAGATCATCCTGCTGAAGCCCGACCTCGGCGTGCTGGCCGAGGGCGTGATGGAGGGCCGCCGCACCGTGGTCAATGTCGACAAGTACATCCTGATGGCC
>JANXRT010000297.1 GCA_025356735.1 Acetobacteraceae bacterium
CACGATCAACATCCCCGACACCGTCGGCTACGCCGTGCCCGAGGACATCTTCCGGATTTTCACCATGATCCGCGAGCGCGTGCCAGGTGGCGACACGGTGGTGCTGTCCACCTGGCACGCGCTCGCGGATCATGGTGAAAATCCGGAAGATGTCCTCGGGCACGGCGTAGCCGACGGTGTCGGGGATGTTGATCGTGGTGGCGCCATGGCGGACGGCGGCCTCGACGCACCGGCACAGGAAATCCGGATCGGTGCGGGTGCCGTCCTCGGCCGACCATTCAACGTCGTCGGCGTAGTTGCGGGCCAGGGTCACGCTGTCGATGGCGAGCTGCAGCACGTCGTCCGGCTCCATCCGCAGCTTGTACTTCATGTGCAGCGGCGAGGTGGACAGGAAGATGTGGATGCGCTTGCGCTTTGCCGACTTCACCGCCTCGGCCGCCCGCAGGATGTCGTCGCGCCCGGTGCGCGCCAGCCCGGCAATGACCGGCGTGTCGTCGCGCTGGCCGATCGTGTCGGAAATGGCCTTGACGCTTTCGAAGTCGCCAGGGGATGCGATCGGGAAGCCGGCCTCCATCACGTCGATACCGAGTTCGGTCAGCGCCTCGGCCATGCGGATTTTCTCGCCGATGTTCATCGAGAAACCGGGCGACTGCTCGCCGTCGCGCAGGGTCGTGTCGAAGATGATGACACGGTCGTCGTCCAGCTTGCCGAAGCTGGGATGGGTGATGCTCATAATGGGTTTCCTCGGGATCAGGCTGCGACTCAGGGCATCCCCTGAGCGATGCCGGCGATCAGTCGCGCGGCGTCACGCCCAGGGGCGGATAAGTCGGAGGAGGCCGAGCGCCAGCACCGGCGCGGGAGCGCGGCTGGCGAAGTTCGGACGGGGCGCGAAAGCATGCACGTGGCTATCTAAACGCCGCAGGCGTTCCGACGCAAGAGCTTGCGCGGAGCTTGCCGGCAAGACACGCTGAACGGATGCAGTCCAGGGCGCGGCCCTGGCGGGGTGCGGGGCTGGCCCCGCTGCTTACTTTTAGGAAGCCAATGGCAGCCAGAATAATAGCCGTAGAGCCCTTCGACATCGTGGTATTCGGCGCCAGCGGCGATCTGGCCCAACGCAAGCTGCTGCCGGCGTTGTATCACCGCGACCTGGCCGGCCAGTTGCCTGCCGAGGCGCGGGTCATCGGCGTCTCCCGTCGCCGCAACACGCACGAGGATTTCCGCCAGGCGGCTCGCAAGGCCGTGGCGGCCAATCTCGGCAGCGAACCGGTCGATGAAGCATGTTTGGAGCGGTTCTGCGAGCGCCTGTTCTACATCCCGGTCGATGTCGGGGCGGAGGCCGGCTGGCAGGAGCTGTTCGATATCCTGCGCGACAGCGAGGCCAGGATTCGGGTGTTCTACCTTGCCACGGCGCCCGAGCTTTTCACCGTGATCGCCAAGAAACTAGGCGCGCACGGGTTGGTGACGCCGCGCAGCCGGCTGGTGGTGGAGAAGCCGATCGGCAAGGACCTGGCCTCGGCGCGCGAGGTCAACGACACCATCGGCCGCGTGTTCTCCGAGCAAAGCATCTACCGGATCGATCATTACCTCGGCAAGGAGACGGTGCAGAACCTGATGGCGCTGCGCTTCGCCAACGCGTTGTTCGAGCCGCTGTGGAACAGCCGCTACATCGACAACGTGCAGATCACGGTGGCCGAGAACATCGGCGTCGAGGGCCGCGGCGACTACTACGACACCGCCGGCGCGCTGCGCGACATGGTGCAGAACCACATGCTGCAGCTGCTCTGCCTGGTGGCGATCGAGACCCCGGCCTCGATCGAGGCCGACGCGGTGCGCGACGAGAAGCTGAAGGTGCTAAAGGCCCTGCTGCCGGTCGACGAGCGCAATTTTTCCGCGTTGACGGTGCGCGGCCAGTATCGCGCCGGCGCCACCCCCAAGGGTTCGGTGCCCGGCTACCTCGACGAGCTGAGTTCCGGCGCCAGCACGACCGAGACTTTTACGGCGATTCGCGCCGAGATCGGTAACTGGCGCTGGGCCGGGGTGCCGTTCTATTTGCGCACCGGCAAGCGCCTGCCGTCGCGCGTGTCGGAGATCGTGGTGACGTTCCGCCCGGTGCCGCATTCGGTGTTCGACGGCACCGCCGGCCCGATCACCGCCAACCGGCTGGTGATAAGGCTGCAGCCCGACGAGGGCGTGAAGCTATGGCTGATGATCAAGGACCCCGGCCCTGGCGGGATGCGCCTGCGCCACGTGCCGCTGGACATGAGCTTCGCCAGCGCCTTCGGGGTGCGCAACCCGGACGCCTATGAGCGTCTGGTGATGGACGTGGTGCGCGGCAACCAGACCCTGTTCATGCGCCGTGACGAGGTCGAGGCTGCGTGGAGCTGGATAGACCCGATCCTCGACGCCTGGCGCGCATCCGACGAGCCGCCGAAGGGCTACACGGCGGGGACGTGGGGCCCCTCCGCCGCGATTGCGCTCATCGAGCGTGATGGGCGGACGTGGCATGACGAGGATTAAGGAGGAAGAAGATCGGAGCAGGCGAAGCTCCGGGCTATTAGCCCCGAGGTTGTTTTTCGCCCAGGGTTTCAGACGTGATTTTCTTGATAAAGGTTTGCATTGGTGGCGGAGAGATCGGGACGACTATGGGGGCCGGTGACACCACTGCTGGTGGTGTGGCTGTCGGTTCTTTAGCGCCGGTCATTATCTGCCCTTTCCAGCTCGTCCACAGTCGCCTGCTCGTCGCGGAGCGTCCACCATCCCTTAGTGACCACCTGCATCGGAGGCGGAGCCGGGGCTGGTTGGCTGGCTGGCATGCCCTGTCGGGTCAGTCCCTGGCCGTGCAGCTGGCGGGTTGAGGAGGATGATCTGGGCGCCGACATGACCGGTATCCTTTTCAGCATGGCTAAATAGATAGTAGGCGTAGGTCGTGCCTACCAGAAAAACCGTCGTCAGCACCGATCCCAAGGCAGCCAGGCCGGCAATTGACCGCCGCCGCTCGCGCCGCTTGTTGATCTGGCGGTTATGGTCGGCTCCTTTGGCGTATTGACGGACAAGCTCGGTCTTGAGCGTCACAAGGGCGCTGAATGGGTCGGGCTGACCCTGGTTCGCTGGTGCCTGTTCATCCCTGATAAGATCCTGAGCATACGTCAGAAGCAGAGGCTCACGAGCGATGTAATCAAACTTCTGCGGATAGATCGATGCGGCGAGGAACCACAAAGATGCAAGCGTGAGCGCGCCTGCGAGAGCAAGAAGGCCAATCGACAGTTTTCCGGCGAAGGTTGCGGGATCGGGAAGTTTGTCGATCATTTGGAACAGTGCAGCAAGTTGCAGCGCAAGGGTGGCTGCGAAGAACGGCAGGGAGCGCCAGACGTTTTCCTCCTGGTCAATCTCCTTCCGATAGGATTCTGAGAGGGTCTTTTCGATGTAAGCCAGGGCCGCGGGCTCGTCAGGATCAGCCATTCATTCGGGCCCAAATTCCATGCGGCTTTCGAACTTGCGGCGTGCAGCCGGTTGCAATCGATCCGCTCAAAGCCATGGATATGCACGAAGCCCGCGCCCTTCACCACTCAGAAAGTCCGAAGATCAAGCTCTCCCAAAACTTTCGTACTATTGCGCTCCAGGGCGCTACCCTGGCGGGGTTTGGGGCAGAGCCCCACACTATCTTTCCTAACAGCAAAGATCAGAGTGTTCTTTTTCACACCCCCAACCACCTCCCCCGCGCCACCAAAAACCCCATCCCGCACATAGCCGCCATCGCCCAGAACGCCCCGGCGCCGAACTGCTCGAACAGCGGGCCGGAGGCCAGGGTCATCGCGGCCCCGGTCGCACCCATCGCCACCGTGCCGTAGAACGCCTGCGCGGTCGCGGCCAGGCGTTGCGGCACGACGCGGCCGATTACCTCCATGCAGGCCAGGTGCATCAGCGCGAAGGTCAGCCCGTGCAGCGGCTCGACCAGCGCCATCACCGGGAACGCCGCGGTCCGCGCCGCCGCCCCCCAGCGCACGATGCCGGCAATGGCGGAAAACATCAGGCAACGTCCGGGCCCGATGCGGCGCAACACGCGGGGGCCGAGCCACAGGAAAATAAAAACCTCCGCCAGCACCGACATCGCCCACAGCAGCCCGCATTGTGCGTCGCTCAGCCCAGCGGCGCGCCAGCGGATCACCTCGAAACCGTCATGCATCGCGTGGCTGCCGCCGATCAGCGCGGCAACCGCCATCAGCCGCACGAAGGTCGAAATGCCGAGCAGCTCGCGCAGCCCGCCGCGCGCCCGGTTCGGCTCCGGGGTCGCGGCACCCGCCACCCGGTTCGGAACGCGCCACGCGACGGAGGCCGCCGCCGCCAGTAGCCCGGCGTTCAGCCATACGATGATGCCAAGCCCGAACGGCCCGACCAGCCACCCGGAAAGCAGCGTGCCGGCGATGAAGGCGGCCGAGCCGGCGCCGCGCACCCACCCGTACTCGAACCCGGGCTTCGAATTCGCCGAGCCCAATGTCAGCGCATCGGCGAGCGGCGTCAGCGGGGCCAGCACCGCGGCATGGGCGACGCTGACCAGCAACAGCGGAAACAGCCCGCGGGCGGGAACATAGCCCAGCGCCACCAGCGCGGCAGCGGCGGCGCAGCCGGCGACGATGGCAGGCGCGCGGCCGGTGCGGTCGGCCAGCCACCCGCCGACAGGCCCGGTCAGCAGCCGGATCGCCGTGCCGGCCGCCAGCACCGCGCCGATGGCGCTCGGATGCAACCCGTCCTGCAGCAGCAGCGCCGGCAGGAACGGCGAGGCGACCCCGAACGCCGCGAACATCACCCCGTAAAGGACCAAAAACTTCGAAAGCGGCGATGAACCTGGCACCCACACCTAACGGCTGCGCCAAGCCTCCGTTGCCCTCAAATGCACGCGGCCCGGGAACCGCCTCGAATAGGCGCCGCTTTCACGCCCCATGACCTCCCGACCCCGCGCAACCGTCGCCTTCGTCCTGCTGACCCTTGGCCTGGATGCGCTCGGCGTCGGCATCATCGCGCCGATCGTGCCCGGCCTGGTCCAGGAGCTGGCGCACCTGCCGCCTGAGCGCGCCGCCCCCTGGATCGGCGCGCTGATCGCCGCCTACGCCGGGGTGCAGTTTTTCGCCGCCCCCCTGCTGGGCGCGCTCAGCGACCGGTTCGGTCGCCGCCCGGTGATCCTGGGCTCGGTCTTCGGCCTCGGCTGCGACTACATCCTGCTCGCCCTGGCGCCCAGCCTGGGGTGGCTGTTCGTCGGCCGGCTGGTCGCCGGCGCCACCTCAGCCAACGTCGCCGCGGCAACCGCCTACATCGCCGACATCTCGCCGCGCGACAAGCTGCCGCGCCTGTATGGGCTGATCGGCGCGACCTTTGGCGCCGGCTTCGTCGTCGGCCCCGCACTCGGCGGCGCGCTCGGCGCCTATGGGCTGCGGCTGCCGTTCTACGCCGCGGCAGGGCTGGCGCTGGCCAACTTCTGCTTCGGCATCTTCATCCTGCCCGAAAGCCTGGCCGCCAAGGATCGCCGGAAGCTGTCGTGGTCCCGCGCCAACCCGTTCCGCCTGCTGGCGGGCATCGCGCATGACCGCGCGCTCGGCCGGCTGGCGCTCGCCTGGTCGTGCAGCTGGGTCGGGCTTGGCGCCATTTAGAGCTGCCTGGTGCTCTATACCGGATACCGCTTCGGCTGGGGCCCGCAGGCCAACGGCTTCGTGCTCGCCGCCGTCGGCATCTCGCAGGCGGTGGTCGAGGGCTTCCTGCTGCATCACGTCACCGACCGCATGGGCGCGCGCCGAACCGCCATCATCGGCTACGGCGCCGGCACGCTCGGCTACGCTCTGCTCGCCCTGGCCCTGACCGGATGGACGATCCTGCCCGCGGTGATGGCGCCGCTGGTCACGTCGGGGCTGTTCTTCGCGTTCACCTCATCGAAGGTGCCGCTGGTGCTGCCCGGCGCGCCATTCGCCCTGGCGGCGGGCGCCGCGCTATTTGCGGGTGCGCTGCTTAGGAAGTTTTAGAAGGATGGGGCTCTGCCCCAAACCCCGCCGGGGAGCGCCCGGAGGCGCATCACTTTAGTTCGGCTTGCACCTCTTGGCCGTGTTCCCCCAAGCGCGGCGCGGCGCGGCGCACGCCGCCCGGTGTGTCCGACAGCTTGACGTTGACGCCCAGCGTACGGAATTTCCCGGTCACCGGATGCTCCGTCTCCACCACCATGTCGCGTGCCAGGATCTGCGGGTCGGTCAGCACCTCGTCGTAATGCAGCACCGGCCCGGCCGGAATGCCGGCGGTC
>JANXRT010000090.1 GCA_025356735.1 Acetobacteraceae bacterium
GACTGGCCGCCTTCGGCCAGTTGGAATGCCTGCGGAGGGCGTCGCCCCTTTGAACCCCTATACTAAAGGGATGCGCTCCCGGGCGCTTCCCGGGCGGGGTCAGGGGCAGAGCCCCAGCCTTCTTGCCTACGCCGTATTGCCGAATTACCCCCATAGTGGTTCCATCCCACCAACAACGGGAGTGAACGATGGCCAACCTGGAAGCCTTCCGGCGGGAAACCCGCGTGTGGCTGGAGGCGAACTGCCCCGCCATCCTGCGCACGCCGACGCCTGACGACGAAATAGTCTGGGGCGGCCGCAAGCCGACCTACAAGCATCCGGAGCAGAAGCTGTGGATGGACCGCATGGCCGAGAAAGGCTGGACCGCGCCGACCTGGCCGACCCAATACGGCGGCGGCGGGCTTTCCGAACCCGAGGCCACGGTACTGGCAGAGGAAATGCGGGATTTAGTCTGCCGGTCGCCGCTGCAAAGCTTCGGCCTCAACATGCTCGGCCCGGCCTTGCTGGAATTCGCCAGCGAGGAGCAGAAGCAGGAGCATCTGCCGAAGATCGTGCGCGGCGAGATCCGCTGGTGCCAGGGCTATTCTGAGCCCGGCGCCGGATCGGACCTCGCCGGGCTGCAGACCCGCGCGGTGTTGCAGGGCGAGCACTATCTGGTCAACGGCCATAAGATCTGGACCAGCTACGCCCACTACGCCGACTGGATTTTTGCCCTGGTGCGCACCGATCCGACGGTAAAGAAGCATGACGGCATCAGCTTCCTGCTGATCGACATGGACCAGCCGGGCGTGCGGGCGCGGCCGATCAAGTTGATTTCCGGCGCGTCGGTGTTCTGCGAGACCTTCTTCGAGAACGTCCAGGTCCCCGCCGGCAACCTGGTCGGCGAGCCCAACAAGGGCTGGACCATCGCCAAGCGCCTGCTGGAGTTCGAGAGGAAGAATATCGGCGGCATCGGCGATCGCGGCCGCGAAACCCGCACGCCGGAAGCGGTGGCGAAAAAGCACTACGGCACCGACGGCACCCGCATCGCCGACACCGCGGTGCGCGACGCCATCACAAGATTCAACATGGACAACGCGGCGTTCCAGCTCACCCGCAAGCGCGCGCAGGAGGCGGCCGAGGCCGGCGTGCCGCCCGGGCCCTTGTCCGCGATGTTCAAATACTATGGCACCGAGCTGAACAAGCAGCGCTACGAGCTGCTGGTCGGCAGCGCCGGCACCGATGGCCTGGCCTGGGACGGCGAGGATTTCGATCCCGTCGAGCGCAAGACGACACGCGACTGGCTGCGCACCAAGGCCAACTCCATCGAGGGCGGCACCTCCGAGGTGCAGCTCAACATCATTTCCAAGCGCGTGCTTGGCCTGCCGGATTAAACGATCATGACCCTCGTCCTCTCCTCCGACGCGCGCATGGTGCGGGAAACCGCGTTCGACTTCTTCCGCGAGAAAAGCCCGATCGTCGAACTGCGGAAACTTCGTGACAGCGCCGACAAGGATGGTTTCTCCCGCAACCTGTGGGCCGAGATGACCGATCTCGGCTGGACCGGCTTCCTGGTGCCGGAAGCCCATGGCGGCTCCGGCTTCGGCATGGTCGGCTTGGCCCAGGTGATGGAGGCATCCGGCCGCTCGCTGACCGCCTCTCCGCTCGTCAGCACCGCCCTGATCGGCGCCAGCGCGCTCGACATCGCCGGCAGCGAAACCCAGAAGAACAACTACTTCCCCAGTCTTGTCGCGGGTGAAACCATCTTTGCGCTCGCCCTGGAGGAAGGCCCGCATCACGCGCCCAACCGCATCTCCCTGGCAGCGAAATCCACCTCAGGCGGCTACGTGCTGAACGGCGCCAAGCAGTTCGTGCTCGACGGCCACGTCGCCAACGTCCTGATCGTCGTCGCCCGCACCTCCGGCGAGACCAACGACCGCACCGGCATTTCTTTGTTCGTTGTCCCCGCCGACGCACCCGGCATCGTGCGCAGCCGCAGCATCATGGCCGACAGCCGCAACGCCGCCCGCATTTCTTTCAGTGATGTCCATGTGGCGTCCGAAAACGTGCTTGGGCCACTAGGCGCCGGCGCCGACCTGCTGGAGGCGGTGCTCGACCGCGCCCGGGCCGGCCTCGCCGCCGAAATGCTCGGCAGCGCCGAGGAAGCCTTCGAACGCACCGTCCAATACCTGAAAGACCGCCGCCAGTTCGGTGTCCCGATCGGCTCGTTCCAGGTGCTGAAGCACCGCGCGGCGCAGATGTTCTGCGAGATCGAGACCACCCGCTCCGCCGTGCTCGCCGCCAACGACGCGCTCGACCGCCGCGCCAACGACGCGGCCTCCCTCGTATCGCTGGCCAAGGCCAAAGCCAACGAAACCCTGCACCTGGTCGGCAACGAGGGCGTGCAGATGCACGGCGGCATCGGCATGACCGACGAGCACGAGATCGGCTTCTTCATGAAGCGCTCCCGCGTCGCCGAGGCCACCTTCGGCAACTCCGCCTTCCACCGCAACCGCTACGCCGATCTGCAAGGCTACTGAGCATGAGCGCGCTCGGCGCCCGCGACGGACCCCGTTACCGCCACTTTTCCGACGCATCCGCACCATACGAAACCATCGCGGTTGACAAGCTGACCCCGATCATCGGCGCCGAAATCACCGGCGTCGATCTGACCCAGCCGCTGTCGAACCACACCCAGGACGAAATCTTTCGTGCCCTCGCCGAAAATTCCGTCATCTTCTTCCGTGACCAGACGCTCACCCCGGCCCAGCATCTCGACTTCGGAAGACGGTTCGGCGAGTTGCACATCCACCCCGCCGCCCCGCACGCGGAAAACGAGCCGGCGCTGATGCGCATCCACGCCGACCGCGACAGCCCACGCGCCAACGGCGAAGGTTGGCACTCGGATGTTTCCTGCGACATAAAACCGCCGATGGGCAGCATCCTGCACATCAACCGATGCCCGCCCAAAGGCGGCGACACCCTTTTCGCCAG
>JANXRT010000095.1 GCA_025356735.1 Acetobacteraceae bacterium
CACGTCGCCAAGGCCGAGCGCCATGCGCGGGCGCGCGAGTACCTGGCGCTGGTGCATATGGCAGAATTCGCCGCGCGTCTGCCGGCGCAGCTTTCCGGCGGCCAGCAGCAGCGCGTCGCCCTCGCCCGGGCGCTGATCACGCGGCCCGAGGTGCTGCTGCTCGACGAGCCGCTGTCGGCGCTCGATCCGTTCCTGCGCGTGCGCATGCGCGAGGAACTGAAGCGGCTGCAACGGGAGCTCGGCATCACCTTCATCCACGTCACCCACAGCCAGGAGGAGGCGATGGCGCTGGCCGACCTGATGGTGGTGATGGAGGACGGCCACATCCGCCAGACCGGCACCCCGCGCGAGGTGTTCGAGCGTCCGTCCAGCGCCTTCATCGCCCGGTTCATCGGCGGCCACAACGTGCTGCCATGGGACAACCGCTGGATCGCGGTGCGGGCCGACCATTGCCGGCTGGAGTCGCCGCGGGATGAACAGGACCGCCACCATCTGACCGGGCGCGTTGTCGTGGTCGAGTACCAGGGGCCGGTGGTGCGGGTGGCGCTGGCGACCGATGACGGCATCGAAGCCGCGGCCTTACTGCCCGATCATCTGTTCCATCGCCAGCCGGTGCGGCCCGGCGATGTGTCCACGCTGACCTGGCCCGCGGAGTCGCAGCAGATGCTGGCGCACTGACCATGCAGGAAAGCCCAATGACCGCGCGGAAGATGTTCCTGGCACTTCAGGAGGCACCATCTCGGAGGCGGTTCGGCTTCGGCCGGCGTGCCGCCCTGGTCAACGTCGATATCCAACGCGCCTACACGGACGTCGAAAACTTCGCCACCGCCTACGAGACCGATCCCGGTCAGACCGGCCACGTCAACCGGCTGGCGGAGGAATGCCGCCGCCGGGGGTTTCCGGTGGTCTGGACCTATGTCGCGTACGAGGAAGGCGGCGCCGATTGCGGCGTCTGGGGCACCCGCGGCGACACGCCGGACAGCCTGCAGAACATCCGGCCGGGCTCGCCGCGCGCCGAACTCGATCCGCGGCTGCTGCTGGCGCCGTCCGACACGGTGATGCGCAAGCGCATGGCCTCGGCG
This sequence comes from Acetobacteraceae bacterium, assembly GCA_025356735.1. Classification (GTDB taxonomy): domain Bacteria; phylum Pseudomonadota; class Alphaproteobacteria; order Acetobacterales; family Acetobacteraceae; genus PALSA-911. Next base: position 1,083 of record JANXRT010000095.1, read on the forward strand.
TTCTTCGAAACCAACCTGCGCTCGTTGCTGACGCACCATCGGATAGACACCGTAATCGTCACCGGCGGCTCGACCTCGGGCTGCGTGCGCGCGACCGTCGTGGAAGGGCTGTCCTGCGGCTTTCGCATGATCGTGCCGATCGAGTGCGTGGCGGACAAGCATGAAAGTCCGCATTTCGCCAGCCTGTACGACATGGCGCTCAAATACGCCGACGTGCTGGGCATTGCCGAAACCCTGGCCGGGCTGCAACGGATGCCTGGCTGAACCCGCAAGGAAAAAAGATGCACAAGATAGAAATTCCCGAGACCGTGCTCGCCCGCATCCGCCAGCGCCGCGGGTCGTTGCACATGTATCCGACGATCGATGCGCGCCGCACCGCGCACGTCGTCGTCGATCTGCAGAACGGCTTCATGGCGCCGGGAGAGATCGCCGAGATCGCGACGGCGCGGGAGATCGTGCCCAACGTCAACCGCGTCAGCACAGCACTCCGCGCCGCCGGCGGCCTCGTGGTCTATATCCAGAACACCTTCGACCCGCAGACCGTGGCGGCATGGGGCACCTTCTTCGATCATTTCTGCACCCCCGACCGCCGCGCCGAGATGATCCGCGCCTTCACGCCCGGCAATTCCGGCCATGAGGTGCATGCCGGGCTGGAGGTGCTGGCGGGCGACCTCAAGGTGCTCAAGCGGCGCTACGGCGCCTTCGTGCCGGGCTCGTCCGACCTGCACGCGATCCTGGCGGCGCGCGGCATCGACACGATCATCGTCACCGGCACCGCGACCAACATCTGCTGCGAGTCGACGGCGCGGGACGCCATGATGATGGACTACAAGGTCCTGTTCGTGGCCGACGCCAACGCGACCCACACCGACGCGGAGCACAACGCGACGCTGACCGTCATGGCCAGCGGCTTCGCCGATGTCGTGACGACGGACGAGATGGTGGCGCTCATCGGCGGTGCGGCCGCGCTGTCGGCGGCCGCGGAGTGACCGGCTGAAACCGGTTTTCATGTGAAGGTGAAAAATGGACACGAGCTGCAGCCGTCCCGAACTGGAATTCCTCGCCCGACGTGCCGGACTTACATTGACCGAGGAGCAGGCGACCGAGTTGCTGCTCGTCTATGAACGCGTGCGCGCGATGGCTGAACGCGTGCGCCAGCCGCGCGGCCGGGCGGCCGAACCGGCGCACATCTTCGTGGCCGGGGGCGCGGTGCCATGACGCAATCCATTCCGACCATAGCCGAGGCGGCCGCGCTGATCGCCGGCAGGCAGCTCTCGCCGGTGGAGCTGACGCGACAATGCCTGCAACGGATCTCCGCGCTGGACGGCGAACTGCACAGCTTCATCCGGGTGACCGAGGACCGCGCCATGGCGGATGCCCGCGCCGCCGAGGCCGCCATCCTGGCCGGCCAGTCGAAGGGGAAGCTGCACGGCATCCCGATCGGCCTGAAGGACATCATCGACACGCGCGGAATTGCCACCACCGCGCATTCCCGCTGGCTGGAACACAATGTTCCCGACGCCGACGCGACCTGCGCAAGCAGACTGGCGGCGGCCGGAACGGTGCTGCTCGGCAAGCTGGCGACGCATGAGTTCGCCGATGGCGGCCCGTCGTTCGACCTGCCCTGGCCACCGGCACGCAACCCGTGGGACGTCGATCACTTCACCGCCGGATCGAGCAGCGGCACCGGTGCGGCGGCGGCGGCGGGCCTCATCCTCGGCGGCCTCGGCACCGATACCGGAGGCTCGATCCGTGGCCCGGCGGCGTTGTGCGGCATCGCCGGGCTGAAGCCGACCTATGGCCTGGTCAGCCGGCTCGGCGTGGCGCCGGCGGCGTTCAGCCTCGACCATATCGGCCCGATGGCCTGGACCGCGGAGGATTGCGCGATCCTGCTGCAGGCGCTCGCCGGCCATGATCCGGCCGACCCGGCCAGCGTCGATCGTGCGGTGCCCGACTACACCGCCGGCATCGGCGGCGGCGTCAAAGGCCTGCGCATCGGCGTCATCCACCATTTCCACGAAACCGACGAGACGGTCAGCGAGGCGACGCTGGCCGGCATCCGGTCGGCGACCGACACCTTGAAGCAGCTCGGCGCCGAAATCCGCGAGGTGACGCTTTCCCCGCTGCAGGACTGGAACGCCTGCGGCGGGCTGATCTCGATCACCGAGCGCTGCGCCGCCTACGAGGGCTGGATGCAGGACGATCCCGGGCGCTTTGGCGAGCGGGTGCGCGACCGGCTGCTGCTCGGCATGTTCGTCACCGCGACGGACTACATGCAGGCCGTCCGCCGCCGGCGCGAGCTGTGCGCGGAACTCGCCGTCGCCATGCGGGGCGTCGACATCCTTCTGACCGCGACGCAGCGCGCCGAGGCGCCCCCGATCGACGGGTTGCCGCGCTGGGACAACCTGCAACGGCCCAACTTCACCATGCCGTTCAACGTGGCGGGCTATCCCGCCATGTCGATCTGCTCGGGCTTCGGCGACAAGGGCCTGCCGGTGGCCATCCAGCTTGTCGCCGGACCGTTCGAGGAAGCGGTTCTGCTGCGGGCAGCGCACGCCTACGAACAAGCCACCAGCTGGCGGTCACGACGCCCGGAGGTTCGGCAATCGATCGCGGTTTGATACCCGAACCTCAAGCGGGGCGTCCTGGGGCGCTACCCCACTGCTTGAAGGTTCAGCCCTCCAGCAGGCTTCGCGCCAACGCCAGCAACGCGCCGTTGGGCGAGCGCAGCGCGTCCAATACCGAAAAATGGTCGGCATGCGGCACCGGCAGCAAGGCGCCGGGCCGGTGCATGGCCGCCCGCCTGGCATGCAGCCGGCGGCTGTCGGCGACCAGGGCCGGCAGCTCGGCGGAACCGTAGGCAAGCGCCATCGGCTTGTCCGGCGCGGGCAGGCGCAATGGCGACAGCGTCGCCACCTCGGCATCGGTCAGGGCCAGCTTCTCGTTCAGGTAGGTGTCGCGGATCGGCCCCAGCTCGAACACGCCCGAGATCGGCAGCGCCGCGGTGACCGCCGGGTGGCTCAGCGCCATCGCCGCCAGGTGGCCGCCCGCCGACCAGCCGGCGACGACGATCCGCCCGCCAATGCCGTGCGCCGGGCCATGCAGCGCCAGCCAGTCGAGCGCCGCCATGATCTGCGCGACGATGGCGGTGACGGTGGCGTCGGGCGCCAGCACGTAGCCCGGCAGCGCCGCCGACCAGCCGGTCGCCAACGCACCCTCCATCAACGCGGCGGCGCCCTCGCGGTTGTTGCGTTGCCAGTAGCCACCATGGATGAAGACCAGGCAGTCCGAGCCGGGCGCGTTGGGAAACAGGTCCCACGCCTCGCGTTGGGTGGAGCCGTAGGCGAGGTCGAGATGCGCCGGATGGCGGGCGCGGAAATCCGCCGACGCGGCACGCAACGCCTCGACATAGGCCGGCCCCTCCGGGCAGGCGGCGCTGTTGTTGTAGGCGGCGTCGCGCGCCGCGCGGGTCATCCCGCCCCAGTCATCGCTCATGTCGCGACCCTCGCATGGTTGGAATTCAGCAGCACCGACAACTCCCGCCGCACGTCGCCGAAACGCTACTGGAACTGCAATCCCACCATCCCGCCCTTGGTGCGCCAGTCGTTGACGAGGTCGTAGAACACCAGCGGCCCGGCCCCGTAGAGGTCGCTGAAGAAGCCGCCATGGCCGAGCTTGCCTTCGGCGTTGTAGTAGCCGGGCGTGCAGTCGCTGAAGAACTTGTCGTTCTGCAGCGGCGTGTCGCGGATCGTGCGCACCCACTCGGCCTCGGCCTCGGCGGTCGGTTCGATGACCTGCGCCTGGCGCAGCGCGGCGTGTCCGATGATTTCGGCGATGTGGCGCGCCTGCTCGTGGAGCATGTGGCCGAAGTTCGACGTCACCGCGTTCTGCAGGATGCCGAGATGGAAGCAGTTGGGAAAGCCGCTGCTGTAGAAGCCATGCAGGGTGCGCGGCCCGTCTGCCCAATGGTCGGTCAGTGTGCGCCCGTCGCGGCCGTAGATCTCGAAGCCGGCGCGGCGCGTGTAGGCGGTGCCGACCTCGAAGCCGGTGGCGAAGAGGATGCAGTCGACCTCGTATTCGACGCCGCCCGACACCAGGCCGTTTTCGGTGACGCGCTCGACGCCGCGGCCCTTGGTATCGACCAAAGTGACGTTGGGCCGGTTGAAGGTCGGCAGGTAGTCGTCGTTGAAGGTCGGCCGCTTGCAGAACTGGCGATACCAGGGCTTCAGCGCCTCGGCCGTGGCGGCGTCCTCGACGGTCGCCTCCACCCGCGCGCGGATCTGGTTCATCTTCTTGAAGTCGGCGAGTTCGAGAGCGTCCGACAGCGCCTCGGGCGACGGGCCATCGACCACGCCGGGTTTGCGGCGGACGCGAAGGTTGCGGATGATATCGGTCCAGCCGTCGCTGACCAGGTCCTCGTCCACGGCGCCGCCGTTGACCAGGGTGTTGAAGTTGTCCATGCGACGCTTCTGCCAGCCCGGCGTCAGCGACTTCGCCCAGTCCGGGTCGGTCGGCTTGTTGCCGCGCAGATCGACCGAGGACGGCGTGCGCTGGAACACGTAAAGCTGTTTGGCGTGGCGGCCGAGATGCGGCACGCACTGGATCGCGGTCGCACCGGTGCCGATCACCGCGATGCGCTTGTCGGCGAGCTTGTGCAGGTTGCCGTTGGTGTCGCCGCCGGTGTAGCCGTAGTCCCACCGGCTGGTGTGGAAGCTATGGCCCTTGTAGCTGTCGATGCCGGGCAGGCCGGGCAGCTTCGGCCGGTTGAGCGGGCCGTTCGACATGACGACGTGGCGCGCCTTCATGGCGTCGTCGCGGTTGGTCGTGACCAGCCACCGGCTCTCGTCGTCGAGCCAGCGCAGCTCGCGGATTTCGGTCTGGAAGCAGGCGTGGCTATACAGGTCGAAGGTGCGGCCGATGCGCTGCGCGTGCTCTCGTATCTCGGGGGCGAAGGCGTATTTCTCGCGCGGGATGTAGTTCGTCTCTTCCAGCAGCGGCAGGTAGATGTAGCTCTCGATGTCGCACTGCGCGCCGGGGTAGCGGTTCCAGTACCAGGTGCCGCCGAAATCGCCGCCTTTCTCGATGATGCGGATGCGCTCGATGCCGGCCTGGCGCAGATGGGCGCCGGCCATCAGCCCGCCGAAGCCGCCGCCGATGATCAGCACGTCGATCTCGTCGTGCAGCGGCGCGCGGG
>JANXRT010000341.1 GCA_025356735.1 Acetobacteraceae bacterium
ATAGATCGCCGGATCGGGCTTGCCGAGGCTGCGCACATCGCCGCCCATGGCGACGTAGCGCTGCGCCAGCGTGCCGGCGCAGACCACCCGGACGCCGCCGCGGATCACCTCGAGGTCCGGGTTGCCGCACACCATCGGCAACCCGGCCGCCCGGCATTCGGCGAGCACCGGCTCGAATTCAGAGATGTCGGTGGGGTTGCGGTGATCGTCGGGTCCGGTATTGAGCACGAAGTCGGCTTCGTCGGGACGATCGACGACAACCAGGTCCAGCCCATCCACCACGTTGCGGTCGCGCGCCGGGCCGAGATGGAACACGCGGCTGCCAAGGCCACTCCAGAACGGGTCCGGCCGGTCGCGTAAGTGGCGGTGCACCGCCTCGCCGCTGGTCAGGATGTCGGTGTAGAGATCGTCGGCGATGCCCATCCGCCGCATCGACGCCTGGGCGGCATGGTTGCGACGCGGTGCGTTGGACAGCATCACCACCCGCTTGCCGGCGGCGCGGAGTCTTTCCAGGCAATCGACCGCGCCCGAATACGGCCGCACGCCGTCATGCACGACACCCCACAGATCGATGATGAAGCCGTCGAAGTTTTCCGCCAAAGGGCCGAAATGCTGAAGGAACTCCATCAGGCTGCGTCTCCGGGCAGATCGGCATAGCGGGCGGCATCGCTGCCGACCGCGTCCGCCACCCGGGAGAACCCGCGCTGCTTCAGGGCCTCGGCGAATTCCCGCAACAGACGCGGGATCAGCGCCGGGCCGGCATAGGCGAACTCGGAATAGAGCTGCACCAGGCTGGCGCCGGCCAAGACCTTGGCCATCGCGTCGACACCGTTGCGCACGCCACCGACGCCGATCAGCACGAGTCTTCCCCGCGCCAGCAGATAGGCCCGGGCCAGCATCCGGGTCGAAGGCGCGAACAGCGGCGCGCCGGAAAGCCCGCCAGCCTCCTGCCGGTGCGCCGAGCGCAAGCCCTCCGGCCGGGCGATCGTGGTGTTGGAGACGATCAGCCCGTCGATGCCGGCGGCGATGCAAACCTCGATCAACCCGGCGAGCCCCTCGGGTGCCAGGTCGGGCGCGATCTTGACCAGCAATGGCGGGCGCCGGGGCATTGCCGCGTTGACCGCGTGCAGGATGGCGGCCAGCTGGCGCTCGCCCTGCAGGTCGCGAAGGCCTGGCGTGTTGGGGGAGGACACGTTGATGACGACGTAGTCGGCTCGCGGCGAGACGGCAGCCAGCATCTCCGGGAAATCGATTTCGGGATCGGCGCCCACCTTGTTGATGCCGATATTGGCCCCAAGCTTGACCTTCCCGCGCGGGATGGCCGTGATCTGCTCCAGGTAGCGGTCAACGCCGTGATTGTTGAAGCCAAGCCGGTTGATCACCGCCCGATCCTCGACGAGCCTGAAAATCCTCGGGACCGGGTTGCCCAGCTGCGGCAGCGGCGTCACGGTGCCGGTCTCGATGAAACCGAAGCCCAGTCGCATCAGTGCTGGCACCGCGCGCGCATCCTTGTCGAACCCGGCGGCGAGACCCACCGGGTTGGCGAAATCCATTCCCAGCACCGAGGTCGCGAGGGTCGGGTCGGCGGCCACGTCGCCACGGCCCGCCAGGCCGGACCTCAGCCCGAGCAGGGCCATCCGGTGCGCCCGCTCGGGATCCATGCGCTGCAGAAAGGGAAGAACATAGGAGGAGAGAACCGGGGCCACCTTCGTCGTGCCGGATGTCTCTACGCCAGCTGCCATCGATTTAAAATGCCGTTTTTGGCAGCGATCGGGGCTAAGCAGACCTCCGTCGGGTCAGCACATCCGTGCCGTGACAAGCTCGCTGTCGGCCGTCTCACGCGGAACCACCGCCAGCATCCGGGCACCGTCCACGGCGGACACCATCACCATGTCGCCGCCCGCCAGCATGTCAGCGGCCGGGGCGAAGAAGCCCGACGTGCCAACCCGGGTCAGGCTGTCGCCGGCGGTCTTGTAGTGCCACAGCGTGAAGCCGTTGGCATAGGCGAGGACGGACAGGTTGCGAACCATGAAGGCCATGAGAAGGGTTCTTTCGGCATGAAACGATGGATGAGACCGAACGCATTCCGGTGGGAGAAGACACCAAAGTTGGAATTTCGACTAGGAAACAATGCCCTTGACGCGCAAGGGCCATTCAAGCCGATCCAAGGCTTCCCGCCAGAATTTCCAATCGCAGCGCTCACTCGGAAATGCCGGATTGGGTGCCATCCCCCGCTCGGCCCAGATGCGCAGGATGCGGGCATGCACAAGATCGATCCGCCGCCGTCGGTAAAGCGTGTCCAGGCATTTCACGACATCGTCGGGATCGCACGGCCGGGGCATCAATCCGTTGCTGGCACTGTGCCTTGTGCCGTCCCGTCGTGCGTTCAGCGCCGCCAATGTCCAGAACCATGCCGCCTCGACCGACCGGAACGGTTCGGCATGCAAGCCATCCTGACGCATTCGGTCCGGCGGATTGATTTTGATCCGCGCCTTCGGATTAATGGCTTGGCAACTATTTTGAATCATCCCTGTCTCCCGCAATGCGAATTATGAGAACAACTAGGGAACAAATAACCACAGGTTGTATATCCGGCGCAAGCATCTATTCGGTCTTTTTTCCTATTTCGCTGGATGGCAATTCCTAGGACAGTATGAGGACCGCGAATCGATGGCGGCGACCGCCATCGGACGGAGGGCTGACGGCATGAGGCACGATGAAATCTGGCGCGCACTCGATACCCTGGCCGCCGAGAACGGCCTCTCGGCCTCGGGCCTTGCCAAATCGGCTGGGCTCGATGCCACCACCTTCAACCCATCCAAACGCACCATGCCGGACGGACGCGCCCGATGGCCGAGCACCGAAAGCCTGTCCAAGGTGCTGATCGCAACCGGCGCCAGCCTGGAGGCGTTCACGGCGCTGGTCACCGGCGCCCGCAC
>JANXRT010000381.1 GCA_025356735.1 Acetobacteraceae bacterium
CCCTCTCCGGCGCGCCCAGCGCCAAGGCGGAGGCGACGTAATAGGGGATTTGGGCGGCGATCCGTGCCCAGTTAATCGAGTTAACCGCCGACAGATGCAGGTCGGCACGGAACGGCACGTCGGCGAACATCGCCTTCACGAGGTCCTGGCAGTCGTCGAAGCTGCCATCGACAGCGAGGTTGGAAACGTTGGCCGCCATCACCGTGGTCATCTGCCGGCGCTGGACCTCGCTGGTGCGGTGGTGCGGGTGCAGCACCACGATGTCGATGCGCGGACGATTGGCGAACGCCTCGATCGCCGCCGATCCGGTATCGCCCGAGGTTGCCGCTACGATGGTGACGCTGGCATCCCGGGCGGCGAGCACATGGGCGAACAGCCGGCCCAGCACCTGCATCGCCATGTCCTTGAAGGCCAGGGTCGGGCCGTGGAACAGCTCCTGCACGAACAGGTTGCCTTCGAGCTGGACCAGCGGCGCCACCGCCGGGTGGTCGAAGCCGGCATAGGCATCGGCGCAGATCTTCTGCACGGTGGCGAACGGGATGGCGTCACCGATGAACGGCTGCATCACCCGGGCCGCGAGTTCGGCATAGGGCAGGCAGCGCAGCGCGCGAAGATCGGCCGGGCTGAAATGTGGCCAGGTTTCGGGCACGAACAGCCCGCCATCCTCGGCCAGGCCGGCGAGCAGTACGCCCGAAAAATCACGGGCCGGAGCACGGCCGCGGGTGGAGATGTAGCGCATGGTCCCGATGATAGCCGCGATCGAACGCGGGAGCTACGACGCGGGCTTCTTCAGGGCGCGGAAATGCAGCGCGCAGCTCGGGCTGGTCACGTCGCCCTCCAGCCTGGTGTCGTTCCAGTCGCCGGTCAGGATGAAGTTGCCGACGGCGCCCGAGACGATGCCCGCTGGCGTGATGGTGACATCGACCGTCTGGGTGCCGTTGAGCCGGTAGCTGAACGAGCGGTCCTGGACGGTGAAGTTGACGAGGCCGGGATGCGGGCAGTCACGGGCATCGGACTGGAAGCGCGTGCTGGTGCCGCGATAGTAGCCGTCGATGGTGCCGGCCGGGAGCGGCTTTGGTGCGGGTGGCGGCGGTGGCGGGGGGGTGCAGGCGGCGAGGGTCAAGACGCTTAGCAGCAGCATGGCGGGTTTCATTCAGGTCTCGACATGGCGGCAGCGCAGCCGGCGGGATTGTGCTTGCGTTTCTCCGACGCGGGAAACCTCGCAAGCCGGTCGGCTGGGCGGATCGGGCGTGGGACGAAACCGCCGCCGCAGTTTGGGCAGCGTCCGCCGAGCGCCGTCTCGACGCAGGTGGCGCAGAAGGTGCACTCGAAGCTACAAATCCGCGCCTCCGGGCTGTCAGGCGGCAGATCGCGGTCGCAGCACTCGCAGGACGGGCGGAGCTCGAGCATCGAAGTTCAGCGCGGCCAGAGTTCGGGCAGCTTGCGCGCCATCCACCCGACCAGGGCGGCGTTGACCACGGTCGGACGTTCCTGCGCCATCCAGTGGCCGGAATCGACGATCTGCTCGGTCAGGTCGGAACACAGCGCGCGCATCGGCTCGGCCAGGCGCGAGGTCACGGTCTGGCAGGTGTAGTCGTAGCGGCCGTGCAGGAACAGCACCGGCAGGCCAAGTTTTCCGCCATTATGGGCACGGTTGGCGTATTCGGCATTGCGGCCGTGGTTCATGTACCAGGAGTCGGGGCCGAAGAAGCCGTTGCGCTGCAGCGCCGAGGCATAGGCGTGAAGGTCGGCCTCGGTGATCACGTCGGCGTCGCGTGGCACGTCGGGCGCCATTCCGGCGCCGCCGAACCAGCCGCCGTCACGGCGGACATAAGCAGTGCGCGACGGTTTGCCGAGACCCTCGGGGCCGCCCTTGCGGAACATCGCCTTGACCGTGCGGACCGGGTCGGCGTCGAACGAGGCGCGGGCCTTTTCGAAGTTCTCCTCGTAGAAGCGCATGTACTCCCACTGGCCGGCGGGAAATTCCGCTTCCGGATACACCGTTCGATCGACCAGCGGTAGAATCTCATCCAGGCCGCGCTCCAGCCCGTACGGCACGCAAAGGTTGGCGATCGCGTGGCAGCGCTCCGGATGGTGGCTGGCAAGGTTCCACACCACCGGGCTGCCCCAGTCATGGCCGACCCAGACCGCGCGCTCGGCACCGAGATGGTCGAGCAGGTCGATCATGTCGGCGACGATGTGTTCCTGGGCGTAGGCCGCGTGGGTGTCGTGAACGCCGGACCGGCCGTAGCCACGCATGTCGGGGGCGATGGCGCGGAAGCCGAGGCTGGCGAGCACAGGGATCTGATGGCGCCAGCTGATCGACAGCTCGGGCCAGCCATGGACGAAGATGACGGGCGTGCCCGATGCCGGCCCGGCGGCGAGATAGAACGTTTTCTGGCGCGCGCTGACCGCCATGTGCTCGGTGATTTCGGTCTCGGCGGTCGCGGATGCGGGCATGGCGGCTCTCCGGGGTTGCGGCGGCCGCGCAAGGTGGCCCGTCGCGGGCGCGGCCTCAAGCCCCGGGGCCTGGATCAGGCCTCCGGTGGCGAGCCGACATACTCGATGCCGTAGTCGCGGCTGATCGCTATCAGGCGCGCCTGGTGTTCCGGGCCGAGTTCGGCGACGGCCGCGAAGAAATTTTCGAGGCCGCCTGGCACCAGGGTCGTCAGCAGGCGCGCCGGCGTGGCCGAAATTACCTGGAAGCTATGCGGCAGGCCGCGCGGCAAGGCTGTAGTGTCGCCCGGCCCGACATCGATGTCGCGGCCATCGCACCAGATTCGCAGCCGGCCTTCGAGGATGTGGAACACCTCGTCTTCCCGGCTATGGCAGTGAAGCGGCGATGTGAAGCCGGGCTGCGAAATCCTCAGGCCGACGGCATAGGCGCCGCCGGTGGCATCGCCGGAAACCAGGATGCGCATGCAATCGGCGTTGTGTGCGGGCATGGCGCCAGGTTGGGGCCAGCCGGTATCGGCCGCGCCGCCGATCTTGGGCTGGAGGTGGGCGGCAGAGATCGACGCGGGCGGCATGTCTTGGCTCACGGCAGAAGGTTGAAGATGAAACTGGGCTTTGAAGCGGTTCGGCGATGTGAACTAGATCACATCCTTCAATCCTGGAGCTTCGGCTTTCATCGTTCCGCTTGTCGTTTGTTGTCGGAATTCTTTACATATTTCAAATTTAGGTTTTTCTTTTTTCTTAGATAACTGTTAAATAACGCTATTTTTTATGGCATGGCTTTTGCAAATGAGTTAGAAGATCTACATAACGGGGAAATCAGACATGTTTCATAAATTGCGTTGGGCGCTGCTTGGCGCCACCGTCATCGCGTCGGCGTGGGCCGGTCAGGCGCAGGCCGGGCTCACCCTTACCGCCGCCGGCATCGCCGACGGCTTCACGCTGACCAATTTCGCCATCACCGATCCTGGCAACACCGGCTTCGGCCCGTTCGGCCTTGCCGCCGCCAACGGCACCGTTCTGGTTTCGGACTACAACACCGGCCGCCGCTACCTGTTCACTGACACTGACGGCCAGACGGTCGGCTCGGCACTGCACACCTACAGCAGCAACTCCAGCGTGCAGGCCTATGCGAGTACCGGCGGCAAGCTCTACGGCACTCAGGATGGCCGTTTCGTCCAGTTCGCGGCCGACGGCTCGGTCGATCACACGCTGACCGGGGTGAGCGCCGGACCCTATCTCGGCATGGTCGGCACGCCGGCCGGACACATCATCGCCACCAGCAACGTGGGCCTGATCAACATCGATCCGACCGGCAACGCCGGCACCGGCAGCTACACCGTGATCAATGCCGGACTGTTTCCCGACGGAATATCGCTGAGCCCGAACGGCACGACCGTGATCTCCGAGAATGGCGGCGTGATTCAGACCTATGACGCCGTTACCGGCGTTCTCATCAGCACCTACGGCACCTCCGGCAACCCGGACGGAACCGGCGTCATCGGCGGCGGCACGTTCAACAGCTTCATCGTCGCCAACACCAACAACGGCAAGATCGACCTGATCGATCCGACACTCGGAACCTACGTGACGATCGCCGACGGCGGCACCCGCGGCGACTACACGGCACCCGATCCGAACGGCACCCTGCTGCTCGACTATTCCGAGGGCGTCTATCGCCTGTCGATCGCCGGCGGCTCGATCGGCGGCGGCTCGGTTCCCGAGCCCGCTAGCCTGCTGCTGCTCAGCGCCGGCGCCGCCGGCGTCAGCCTGGTCCGCCGCAAGCGCTAACTTACGCCTTCAAGGCAAGGCCGGCATTTCGGGGGGCGGCGATGCCCCCCCGAAACCGCTATAGATACCGCGCCGTCAGATGCGCCGTGAAATCCGCGGGGTCGAGCGGCTTGCCGGTCGCCGCGCGCAGCAGGTCGTTGAAGCCGAGCAAGCTGCCGACGCCGTGGACCTTGGCGCGCAGCCAGCCCATCAACGGGCCGAAATCGCCCCGCGTCAGCGCATTGTCGAGGTCCGGCAACGCCCGCCGGGCCGCCGCCATCAGCTGCGCCGCCGCCATCGCGCCCAGCGTGTAGCTCGGGAAATAGCCGAAGGCGCCGTCGTACCAATGGATGTCCTGCAGACAGCCGCTCGAATCGTCGGGCGGGCGGATGCCGAGAACTTCGAAAAAACCGTCGTTCCAGGCGCCGGGCAGGTCGGCCACCGCCAGATCGCCGGCGATCAGCGCCTGCTCCAGCCGGAAGCGCAGGATGACGTGCGCCGGGTAGGTCATCTCGTCGGCCTCGACCCGGATATAGCCGCGGCCGATGCGACGGAACATCAAGCCGAGATTGCGCGCCGCATAAGGTGCGGGATCGCCGCCGAAGGTTTTATGCAGCTCGGGGCCGAGGAAGCGCAGGAAGGCATCGGAGCGCACCGCCTGCATCTCGACGATCAACGACTGGCTTTCATGCGCCGCCATGCCGGCGGCCTCACCGACCGGCTGCCGGGCGAACGCCTTCGGCAGTCCGCGCTCGTACATCGCATGCCCGGTCTCATGCAGCACGCCGAGCAGCGACTGTGCAAAATCGCCGGAATTGTAACGGGTGGTGATGCGGGTGTCGGTCGGCGTGCCGCCACAGAACGGATGGGTCGAACGGTCCAGCCGGGCCGCGTTGAAATCCAGCCCGACGCGCTCGGACATGGCGCGGCACAGCGCCTCCTGCGCCGCCTCGGCGAACGGGCCGCGCGGCAGGATCGGAGCCGGAGCGGCATTCTGCCGCTCGATCGCGGCCGGCAACGCGGTCGCCAGGAAACTCTGGTAGTCGGCAAAGATCGGTTCGACGTCGGCGGTGCCGATGCCAGGCTGGTAGCCGTCCATCAGCGCGTCATACGGCGACAGCTTCAGCGCCGGTGCCAGGGCCGCCGCGGCCTCACGGCTCAGATGCACGATTTCGGCCAGCAAGGGTGCGACGGACGAAAAATCGTTCTCGGCCCGCGCGATGCGCCAGACCTTCTCGCAGGCAGAGCTGGCGCGCGACTGCGCCTCGACCAGATCGGGCGGCAGCGCGGTGGCGCGGGTATGGGCGTGGCGCATCAAAGCGAGGTTGGCCGCGTGCCAGTCGCCCGCCGCGGCCTCGCCAGCCATCGGGCCAACCATCGCTTCGGCGATGTCGGCGGCGGTGGCGGGGTCGGTCAGCAGCCCGTGCGACAGCCCGGCGAGCACGGCGAGCTGGTCGCCCCGCGCCGGCCCGCCGCCCGGCGGCATCATGGCACTGGAATCCCAGCCGAGCATGGCGGCCGCCTCGTTGATGGTGGCGATCTTCTCGAACCGTTTGGTCAGCCTGATGTAGGCGGGGCTGACGTCGATGTTGGAAAAGCTCATCGGCGGATAACCTTCCTTGCGTGGATGGCGAAGATGACCAGGATGATCGCCGCCAGGCTGAACCAGGTGATGGCATAGACCAGATGGTCGTTGGGCGGGCGCGGCAAGGCCGTCGCCGGACGTGGAAAGCCTTTTACGTCGGCGGCGCCGAGCGCCACCAGCACGAACGGAACCGCATCCGGTACGCCCAATTCCGCCGCCATCCGACCTGGATCAAGGGTGTAGAACCGCCGGGCTGCAAGATCGTCGGCGGCCGCGAACCAGCCGGCGCGATCGGCCGTGCGGATGTAGCCCTCGATCGTCACCCGTCCCGCCGGCGCCGGCAGGAAATCACGGTCGGTTGGCGCCCAGCCGCGATCGACCAGGATTGGCGCCGCACCAGCCCGATCAAGCGGCTGGATCAGACGCGCGCCGATGCGCGAGCCGCCCGGCGTGTCGCGAACCTCGACGCCGTACAGCACTGGCGGCACCTGACGGAAAACGCCGGCTACCGCGACCTTGGTGAACTGGCTGGGGTTGCCGGTCATCGCCACCGCCGGCGCCGCCTCGGCAGCGTCGATCCGGGCCAGGAACGCGGTCTTCCAGGCCAGGCGTTCCACCTGCCAGACGCCTAGGCCGATGCCGGTGCCACATAGCAGGACGGTGATCAGGAAGGGCAGAAGTATGGGGCTCTGCCCCAGACCCCGCCGGGGTAGCGCTCCGGAGCGCCTCATCTAGGGGTGGTCGTTCAGCCTCCGACGTTCGCCTCGATCGGCCCGGCGCCTAGGAAGTAGATGCACACGAACAGAAACAGCCAAACCACGTCGACGAAATGCCAGTACCAGGCCGCCGCCTCGAAGCCGAAATGACGCTCGGGCGTGAACTGCCCGGCCCGCGCACGGAACCAGCACACCGCCAGGAAGATCGTGCCGACGATGACGTGAAAGCCATGGAAGCCGGTAGCGAGGAAGAATACCGACGGATAGATACCACCGCCCGAGAACTTGAATGGCGCATCCGAATACTCGATCGCCTGACACATCGTGAACGTCATGCCAAGCAACACGGTGATCAGCAGGCCGTTGCGCAGCGCGCGCTGGTCACCGGTCAGCAGCCCATGATGCGCCCAGGTCACCGTCGTGCCGGACAACAGCAGGATCATGGTGTTGAGCAGCGGCAGATGGAACGGATCGAAGGTGACCACGCCCTCGGGCGGCCATACCGCCTTGAACGGCGCCGCCAGGTTCTCTGGGAAAATCGAGAAGTTGAAGTAGGCCCAGAAGAAGCCGACGAAGAACATCACCTCGCTGGCGATGAACAGGGTCATGCCATAGCGCAGGCCGAGCCGCACCAGGGCCGAGTGCATGCCCGGCGTGCGGCTTTCGCGGATCACGTCGCGCCACCACAGGAACATCACGGCGACAACGAGGGCGAGGCCGGCGATCAGCAAGTAGTAGGTATGGAAATGCGCGGCGACGGCGATTCCGAGCACCGTCATGAAGCCACCCGCGGCGCCAAGGATCGGCCATGGGCTGGGATCGACCAGGTGGTACGGTTGCTTCATGCCGTGCACGGCCAAGTCCGCGGCCGGCATGGTTGGGGGTGGCAGCGTGGTACCGGTTGCGTCGATCGTCATGGCGGACCCGTGGTTTTACGGCCGGGAATGCGCCCCGGCGCGATCGGCTGCATCATCCCCAGATCGCCCGCCGGGTCAAGGATCGAGGTTTTCGAACGGACGCCGGGCCGCGTTCACGCAGACCCTATGAACCGGCCCGGGATGCGGATATAGGGTCCGCCGTGCCCAACCGGACACCATCCATGGGCCTCTGGAGTCTGACTGCCGAACGAGACGGTCGGGCGTCGAACGGAATCGGTAAATGACCTGGGTCGATGCGGCCGTCCTCGGCGTGCTGGCGCTCTCCGCCCTGCTCGCCTTCCTGCGTGGCTTCGTGCGCGAGGCGCTCGGCATCGGCGCCTGGGTCGGTGCCGCCTTTGCCGCCGCCTGGGGGGCTCCCCTCGCCCGGCCGCAGGTCGCCGCCTGGCTGCAGATGCCCGATTTCGTCGGCCCGGTGACGTTCGGCGCCGTGTTCCTGATAGCCCTGATCGTGCTAATGATCCTGTCGCGTTGGATTTCCGAGCTGGTGCGCGGTTCG
>JANXRT010000387.1 GCA_025356735.1 Acetobacteraceae bacterium
GCAATTCGGGTTGGCGATGATGCCCTTTTTCGTGAACTGGCGCAGATGGTGCGGATTGACCTCCGGCACCACTAGCGGCACGTCGGGGTCCATGCGGAACTGGCTGGTGTTGTCGATCACGACGCAGCCCGCGGCCGCAGCGCGGGGCGCATGAATCGCCGAGACCGCCGCGCCGGGGCTGAACAAGCCGATATCCCAACCCGAAAAATTAAAGGTATCGACGTTCTTCACCGTCAGCACCTTCTTGTCGCCGAACGAGATCTCGCTGCCGGTGGACCGGGCGGAAGCGAGCGCCACCACCTCGTCCGCCGGGAACTTGCGCTCCAGCAGGGTTTTGATGATTTCGCGCCCGACCGCCCCGGTGGCGCCGACAACCGCGACCCTGTAGCCCATCGTCGTTCTCCTGCTTTCCCGCGGTGCAAGCGTTAGCGAAGGGTTTTGCGCGCGGCAAGGCTTTCCGCCGCAGGGCAGCGTCTCATGCCTCCTACTCGGCCCAGCTGGATCGGCCCTGGATGGCCCAGCGTTCGTTCACATAGGTCACGATATATAAAGACTTATAGTGTCCGATCACGCTGCCGTCGTCGCGGTAGCGGGTGAACTGGACCCGGAAATGGACCTTGTCGGGTCCGGCGTCGATCGGCTCGACATAGTCCCATTCGCTGCGGCCCCATCCGGCCGATTGGCCCTGACTGGCCCAGACCAGATTCCGGTAGTCGTCCGGCGTTTGCATCACCGTCACCGTGCCGCTGTGAAAGCGCGCGTGCGGGAAGTGGAACCAGCGGCTTTTGATCGCCGCCTCGTCGCGCGCGTTGAAGGCGGCCATGAACCCGTCCATCGCCGCGCGGGCGTCGGCGACCGCCTTGTCATCGTCCTGCATCGGGTTTCTCCTTCAGGGTCCGCAGCCACTCTATGCGCGCGGAAAAAATTCGTCTTTACCTGTGGCGACGCAAATCCTCGGAGGGAACCGCCATGCTTGAGAAATCCGACCAGGCCACGCAGATCGGGCACTTCATCAACGGCGCGCCGATCGCCGGCGCCAGCGGCCGAACCTCGCCGGTCTACAACCCCGCCACCGGCGAGGTCAGCGGCCACGTGGCGCTGGCCAACGAGGCCGAGATCGAGGCGACCGTCGCCGCCGCCCGCGCCGCCTGGCCGGCCTGGGCCGCGACCCCACCGCTGCGACGCGCCCGCGTGATGTTCAAGTTCAAGGAGCTTCTGGAGCGCGACCGCAAAGAGCTTTCCGCCATCGTCACCGCCGAGCACGGCAAGGTGCTGTCGGACGCCGACGGCGAGGTCCAGCGCGGCATGGAGGTGGTCGAGTTCGCCTGCGGCATTCCCCATTTATTGAAGGGCGAGTTCACCGAGTCGGTCGGCACCGGCATCGATGCGTGGTCGGTGCGCCAGCCGCTCGGCGTCGTCGCCGGCATCACGCCGTTCAATTTCCCGATCATGGTGCCGCTGTGGATGATCCCGGTGGCGCTCGCCACCGGCAACTGCTTCATCCTCAAGCCATCTGAGAAGGACCCGTCCGCCGGCCTCAAGATCGCCGCGTTGCTGGCCGAGGCAGGCCTGCCGCCGGGCGTGTTCAGCGTGCTGCAGGGCGATCGCACCGCGGTCGAGGGATTGCTGGCCCACCCCGACATCCAGGCGGTAAGCTTCGTCGGTTCGACCCCCGTGGCCCAGGCGATCTATCGCGGCGGCACGGCTTCCGGCAAGCGCGTGCAGGCATTAGGCGGGGCCAAGAACCATCTGGTGGTGATGCCCGACGCCGACCTCGACGAGGCCGCCGACGCGCTGATGGGTGCGGCGTATGGCTCCGCAGGGGAGCGCTGCATGGCGATCTCGGTCGCCGTCGCGGTGGGCGACTCCGCCGACAAGCTGATCTCGAAGCTGGAGCCGCGGGTGCGCGCGCTGCGCATCGGCCCCGGCACCGATCCGGAGGCCGAGATGGGCCCGCTGGTGACCCGCGAGCATCGCGACCGCGTTTCCGGTTACATCGGCATCGGCGAGAAGGAGGGCGCCAAGCTGGTGGTCGATGGCCGCGGGGTCACGCTGCAGGGCTACGAGGACGGCTTCTTCATCGGCGGCACCCTGTTCGACAACGTCACCACCGACATGCGTATTTACCAGGAGGAAATCTTCGGCCCGGTGCTGGCGGTGGTCCGCACGCCCGACATGGCCGGCGCGATGCGGATGATCAACGACCATGCCTTCGGCAACGGCGTTTCGTTGTTCACCGCCGACGGCGGTGCCGCGCGCGACTTCGCCAACGGCATCCAGGTCGGCATGGTCGGCATCAACATCCCGATTCCGGTGCCGATGGCGTTCCACAGCTTTGGGGGATGGAAGCAGTCGATGTTCGGCGACCACCACATGCATGGGCCCGAAGGCGTGCGTTTCTACACCCGCTACAAGGCGGTCACCCAGCGTTGGCCGAAAGGTGCGCGGCGGGGCGCCGAGTTCACGATGCCGACGCTCGGCCGTTAGGTGGAGATCGCTCCGGCCGATCAGGTCAAGCAGCCGGAGCGGCCAAAACTGCTGCAGGTGATGGGTCCCGGGCTGATCACCGGGGCCTCGGACGACGATCCCAGCGGCATCGCCACCTACTCCCAGGCCGGTGCCCAGTTCGGCTACGAGCTGGGCTGGACCCTGCTGCTGACCTATCCGCTGATGTGCGCCATCCAGCAGATCAGCGCCGAGATCGGCCGCGTCACCGGCCAGGGCCTCGCCGGCAACCTGCGCGAGCACTATCCGCGCTGGCTGCTCTTCGGCGTCGTCCTCCTGCTCATCGTCGCCAACACGATCAACATCGGCGCCGACCTCGGCGCCATGGCGGCGGCGCTGAACCTGCTGGTTGGCGGGCCAACCTTGCTGTTCGTCGCGGTGTTCGCGGCGATATCAGTGGGGCTCGAAATCTTCCTGCGCTACTCCCGATACGTCACGGTCCTGAAGTGGCTGACCCTGTCGCTGTTCGCCTATGTCGGCACGGTGTTCGTGGTCGGCGTGCCGTGGGGCG
Organism: Acetobacteraceae bacterium; assembly: GCA_025356735.1. Lineage (GTDB taxonomy): Bacteria > Pseudomonadota > Alphaproteobacteria > Acetobacterales > Acetobacteraceae > PALSA-911. The sequence continues at coordinate 3,017 of JANXRT010000387.1, forward strand.
AGGTCGCCTGGCACCTGGTGGTGCCGCACGTCTCGCTGACGGCGGACTACCTCACCGTGGTTGTCGCGGTGTTCGGCACCACCATCAGCCCGTACCTGTTCTTCTGGCAGGCCGGCGAGGAGGTCGAGGAGGCGCGGGAGCGGCCGGGTGCCAGGCCGTTGCGGGACGCGCCAGCGCAGGCCCCGGCGGAATTCCAGCGCATCCGCATCGACACCTATGTCGGCATGGGCTTCTCCAACCTGATCGCGCTGTTCATCGTGCTGACCACCGCGGCGACCTTGCACGCACACGGCATCACCGACATCCAGACCTCGTCGCAGGCGGCCGAGGCGCTGCGGCCGCTGGCCGGGAAATTCGCCTTCACCGTGTTCGCGCTCGGCATCATCGGCACCGGGCTGCTGGCGCTGCCGGTGCTGGCCGGATCGGCCGCCTTCGCAATCGGCGAGGCGCTGGACTGGCCGGTCGGTCTCGCGCGAAAGCCGCAGCAGGCACGCGCCTTCTACGCCACCATCGCCGCCGCCACGGTAATCGGCGCGCTGCTTAACTTCGTGGCGCTCGACCCGGTCAAGGCGCTGTTCTGGAGCGCGGTGCTGAACGGCGTGGTCGCCGTGCCGGTGATGGTGATGATGCTGCTGATGGCGGTGCGATCGAAGGTGATGGGCAAGTTCGTGCTGGGCCCGACGCTCAAATGGATGGGCTGGCTAGCGACGGCGGTGATGGCACTGGCGGCATTCGGCATGTTTGCAACTTGGGGGAGCTAATTGGCACAGGCGGAGTTGGGGGCCACACCGGCTGTTGATCCGGAACCAGCCTTGACTGAATCGGCCGCAGAAAGTCCCGCCCAGCTCCTATGGCTTGCTTTCGCTTGGCTGCTGGCCGTGGTGTTAAGCGGCATTCCCGTTGCATTTGTTACTTTTGTAGCGACGCGCGTTTACAGCGCCGTTGCTCTTGCCCGTGGCAGCGAGGCTTTGACGCTGGATCCTAGTGTTCGCGGGCTGCTATTTATCGTCGGGCTAGATTTGATGATGCTGCTGGCTGTTCGAAGGCGAGCAAAGATTGTGGGCCAAGGGGATCGGATCGCGGGTGTTGGCGGCGGTCCCATACGGCGCCCGGCCATGCTAATAGCGCTTTCTACCCTAGGCCTTGTTGGCGTGCTCGTCTGGTCAGTCACGCTCAGTCGATGGCTGCCGCCGCCTCAGCCATTTGCCAAGCTGGTTTCTCGTGTCCACACCACCGGTGGCATGCTGCAATTCGCCTCGCTGGCGATCCTCGTCGGGTTGGTGCCGCTTAGCGAGGAGCTGTTCTTTCGTGGTTGGTTATGGACAGGGTTGCGAAAGCATTGGGGGGTGTTGCCAGTGATGCTGGCCACCACGCTGCCATGGCTGCTGATCCACATGCCAGATGGCCTGACGCGCCCGCTATTTCTGCTGCCAAGTGCGATACTGTTCAATCTGGCACGACATCTTTGCGGTGGGGTCCGGGCCTCGATTGTGGTCCACGTGCTGAACAACCTGATGGCACTTGGGTTGCCGATGCTTGTTCTCTGGCTTGGAAATGGCTGATTCTTGCTCTGAAGTCGCGCACATCAATCCCACGCCGGATGAAAACCCGGATTGACGAAGCGCTGATCCTTTGGAAGGGACGCAATCGCCGCTCGGTCGGTATCGTCCAGCGTCACCTTCAGCGCGGCGAAGTTCTCGATCTGGTTGCGGGCGCTTTTGGCTTTGGGAATGACCCCTACATTGTCTTGATCAAGCAGCCATCTCAACGCCACCTGCGCTGATGTAGCGCCATGTTTGCGCCCGATCTCGATCAGCGTCGGATTATCGGCCAATCGGCCCTGAGCCAAGGGCACGTGCGCCACGACCGCCATCTCGTGGATGCGAGCAAAATCCAGCACCGCGGACTGGTCTCGCAGCACATGGTATTCCACCTGATCGACGACGATCGGCGCGCCGATTTCCTCAACGGCTTGGCGCAGCAACGCAGTCGGGAAGTTGCACACCCCGAGATGACGGGCGCGACCCTCCTGTTGGAAGCGGATCATCTGGCCCAAGGCGGCCGGCAGGTCCATGTCCGGATGCGGCCAGTGGATCATGTAAAGATCAACATGATCGGTGCGTAGCTTTTCCAGGCTGGCCGACATCGCGTCGCGCATCGCCGCCGGCGCCAGGCTCTGCCACCAGACCTTGGTCGTCAGGTGAATCTCGTCCCGAGGCACGCCGCTGTTTGCCAGCGCGGCGCCGACCTCGGCCTCGTTGCCGTACATCTGGGCCGTGTCGATGTGCCGGTAGCCGATGCCGAGGGCGCTTTCGACCGCCGCCTGGCATTCGGCGCCGACCATCCGGTAGGTGCCGAAACCCAGCTTCGGCATTCGTAGGCCCTGCATCGTGATCATCGCGAGCTACCCGGCTGCCTGGCAAAATCGACCAATCCGGCAAATCCCGTCTCGGTGCCGAGCGCCAGCCATCTTCCGTCCGGGCTCCAGGCCAGTGCGGACACGGCACCCTGGCCAGGCGGCGCCACCGGCAGGATGCGCGACGATCCGATGTCGGCCAGCACGACCAATCCGTCCGCGAAGCCGCCGGCGACGTGGTCCTGCTGCGGGTGGGACGCGACCCGGGTGCAGGTGATGCCGTCGCCGCCGGCCAGCTCCATCGGCTGCTTGCCCATCGGGCCGCCGCCATGGAACGGCCACAGCACCATGGCATCCGAGCCGCTGGAGGCCAGCCACTTGCCGCCGCGGGTGAACGACATCGATTCCGTCTTGGCCGGGTAGCCGCTCATCCGCATGTGCTTTTCCTCGGGGAGCTTCCAGCCATGCAGCGAGTTCTCCTGCATCGCCGTCACTACCGCATCGCCGTCGGGGTGCAGGATCAGGCCGGTGTGGCTGCCTTTCCATTCCAGCAGCCGTGGGCTGTCCACTTTGGCGGCGACGAACCAAAGCGTGGCGCCGTTATAGTGTGAGGCGGCGACCCGCTTGCCCTTGGCGTCGAACGCCAGGCCGGTGACGGCGGAGGGATGCTCCAGCACCTTCAGCCGCGTGCCGGCGGCATCGAACACGTGCACTCGCTTGCCAACCGCGCACGCCAGCAGGCCCTTGGGGCCAGGATGGACGGCGATTTGCTCGACCCATTTCATGCCGAACTTTTCGATGTTCGAAACGCTGCCATCGCTTCCGGTGCGGCAGAACCGGCCATCGTCGCCGCCGGTGACGAAGCCGCCCGGCCCGCAATCGGCCGCCAGGGCCAACGCGGCGCCGTCATGCACGGACACTTCCCGCCAGGTTTCCGGTTCGGCGATGTCGACCAGCCGCATCGTGCCATCGCCCAGCGCGAAGGCCGCCATGGTGCCGGTGCGATCGAAGGCGGCGCCGACCACGAAGGCGTCCAGCGTACGACGAATACCGCGAGATTCGAGCAGGAAGTCGGCCGTGTCGCTCACCCCCTAGGCCTGACAGCTCTCGAAGCCGCGCCGCAGCTGCGGCCGGTTGAGGTTGCGGCCGATGAACACCAGCCGGCTGGTGCGCGCCTCGCCTTCCTTCCAGGGACCGATAAACGCCCCG
>JANXRT010000425.1 GCA_025356735.1 Acetobacteraceae bacterium
CGGGTAAATCTCGACCGTTTGCGCGCCATCGCCATGGACGCCGCCGAGCAGTGCGAGCGCCTGACCGTGCCGGTGATCCATCCGCCGCAGAGCCTTGCGGACCGCCTCAAGAATTGGCCACATCGAAAACTGGTCGTCGCCATGGAACGGTCGCGGGCGCCGCCTCCACCAGCGCTGGCCGGGCCCGGGGCGCTGCTGGTCGGGCCCGAGGGCGGCTTTTCGCCGACCGAGGTCGCCTGGTTTGATACGCTGGCATTCGTGACGCCGGCCAGCCTCGGGCCGCTTGTGCTGCGTGCCGATACCGCCGCCATCGTCGGACTGGCGCTGTTAGGCCGCGCAGGTTGCGGCTAGAACGGCGGCGACCGCATTCATTTTCGGCCGCGCCGGGTTCTGGCCGTGCCCACGAAACCCTTTGGGAGCGACATGTCCAATCCCGGCGACAGCGACGACACACCGATCGCCTCCATCCAGCAACTGGCAGACCACATCGCCGCCGGCTGCAAGCCGGCGGCCGAGTTCCGCATCGGCACCGAGCACGAGAAATTCGGCTTTCGGCGCACCGATCTCGCTCCACCTCCCTACGAGCCGGGGGGCATTCGCGATGTCCTGACCGGGCTGCTGGAATATGGCGGCGAGCCGATCCTCGACCACGGCCAGCCGATCGGCATCAAGCTGCCGGGTGGCGCCTCGGTGTCGCTGGAGCCGGCTGGGCAACTGGAGCTATCGGGCGCGCCGCTGCTCACCCTGCACGACACGCGCGACGAATTCGACGTTCATCTGCGACAGGTCCACGCGGTGGCGCAGAGCCTCGGCCTCGGCTTCTCGCCGCTCGGCTTCCACCCACAGGCAACACGGGAAGACATGCCGTGGATGCCGAAGGGCCGCTACGCCATCATGCGCCGCTACATGCCGCTGGTCGGCACGCGCGGGCTCGACATGATGACCCGGACCTGTACCGTCCAGGTCAATCTCGACTATGCCTCGGAAACCGAGATGCGGCGCAAGCTGCGCGTTTCGCTCGCATTGCAGCCGCTGGCGACGGCGCTGTTCGCCAACTCGCCGTTCACCGAGGGCCGGCCAAATGGCCTGCTGTCGGCACGCGCCAACGTCTGGCTTGATACTGACAAGCGGCGATCCGGCATCCCCGCCGTCATGTTCGAAGACGGCTATGGCTTCGAGCGCCACGCCCAATGGCTGATCGACGAGGTGCCGATGTATTTCGTCCACCGCGACGGCGGCTACATCGATGTCGCCGGCAGATCGTTTCGCGACTTCATGGAGGGGCGCATCCCGGAGCTGGCCGGCACGATCGCGACCGTCGGCGACTTCGCCGACCACCTGACCACGGCGTTCACCGATGTCCGGCTGAAGCGATTTTTGGAAATGCGCGGTGCCGATGCCGGCACGCCCGAGATGATGCTGGCGCAATCCGCCCTCTGGGTCGGGCTGCTTTACGACGATGCGGCGCTGGCGGCGGCCGAGTCGCTGGTCGCTGGCGTGACTCACGCCGAGATCCTGGCGCTGCGCGCGGCGGTGCCGCGACTCGGCTTGGCGGCGCCCTTCCGCCACGGCATCTTGCGCGACATCGCGGCCGATGTGGTGGCGATCGCCGCCGGCGGGCTGCGGGCACGCGACCGGCAGGATGCGCTGAGCCAGGACGAGCGGGTCTATCTCGATCCTGTTTCGGCCATCGCCGATGGCGCTCCGTCCCAGGCCGAGCGCTGGCTTGAACGCTATCGTATGGTGTGGAATGGCTCCGTCAGGGATATACTCGATGAGAGCGCAATCTAAGATCGTCTTCTTTGGGGAGTTGTGCATGTTCGCTGGTCCTTCAGCGAGGGCGCGATGACACCGGACGTTATACCGATTGGACGCGGGTCGGCGCCGGCACCGATAGCGGCGGGATCGGTGATCCTTCGGCTGCGGTTGATCGGCCAGATGGAAGCCTGGGCGCTGACCAGCGAGAGCCTGCTGCCGGCCGGGCGGAAGACCCGGGCATTGCTGGCGGTGGTCGCGCTGTCGGCGCCGCGGCCGGCGTTGCGCGGCCGGCTGGCCGAGATGCTGTGGAGCCGCCGGCCGGAGGAGCAGGCCCGGGCCTCGCTGCGCCAGGAGATCCACCGGCTGCTGGAGGCGTTGACCCTTGCCAGCGGCGAGGTGCTGATCGTCACCCGGGATCACATCTCGCTCCGCGCCGGCGCGGTGTGGACCGATGTCGACGAGGTCATGCGGGCAACCACGGCGGACCCCGCGGCGCTGTCGCTGCTCGACGGCGATCTGCTCGAGGATCTGGATGGCATCGATCCGACCTTCGACGCCTGGCTGACGACCGAGCGGGAACGGCTGCGCGACAAGGCGCGCAGCGTCGCCGAAGCCCTGCTTGGCGAGCAGACCCAGCCGGAGAAGGCGATACCCGTGGCGCAGCAGCTGCTGGCGATCGACCGTGCCCATGAGGGCGCGTGGCGGGCGCTGATGCGCGCCCACGCCGCGCGTGGCGAGCGTGGCATGGCGATCCAGGCCTATGACCGGTGCCGGGCAGTGCTCGCCGACCTGCTCGATGCCGCGCCGTCGGTGGAGACGCAGCGTTTGCTGGTCGAGATACGGGGTCCCGACCGCAAGCGGGTGCCGGCGCGCCCGCCATCTCCTGCGGCTGAAACCGACTCGCTCTCTGGCCTCGATCCGACTGAAGGTAGTGAGAAACGGCCGCGTGAACCCGAGCCACGTGCGGCGCGGGGCGGGGCCCATGTCGGGGTGCTGCCGCTGCAGCTGATCGGCACCACCGAGGAGGAGGCGCATCTCTCCGCCGGACTGGCAGAGGAGATCACCGCGGCGCTGGCGCGGTTCCGTTGGATGTTCCTGGTCTCCTCCGACAGTCTTGGCCGGTTCGCCATCGAGAGCCGTGACGAGAATGCCATCCGCCGCGCCTTTGAGCTGGACTTCCTGCTTGACGGCACCATCCAGCGGGTGCGCTCGCGCCTGCGCATCACGCTGCGGCTGCTTGATCTGCGGGCTGGCAACCAGGTCGTCTGGGCGCGGCGGTTCGATCGTCAATCCAATGATATCCTGTCGTTGCAGGACGAGATCGCCGCCGAGGTTGTGGCGCAGATCGATCCCGAGATACTGCTGATCGAGGCCAAGCGCATCGCGCAGCGACCCCCCGTCGATCCAACCGCCTACGATCTGATGCTGCGCGCGCTGCCGCTGATCGGGCGCATGGAGCGCGGCCCGTTCCTGGCGGCCGGGGAGTTCCTGGCCCAGGCGATCGCCGTCGAGCCGGATTATGCCGCGGCCCACGCCTGGTACGCCTACTGGCACATATTCTATGTCGGTCAGGGCTGGGCAGACGACGCCCACGCCTCGATGAGCCGGGCCGGCCGCCTTGCCGAGCGGGCGATCGTGCTCGATCCGCAGGATGCCCGCGCGCTGACCATCGCCGGCCACGTTCGCGCCTTCATGCATCGCCGGCTGCGCGAGGCGCTGGCGCTGCACGAGCGCGCGCTGACGCTCAACCCGAACCTGGCGATCGCGTGGAACCTGTCGGGCGTGACCTACGCCTATCTCGGCGACTGGGACGAGGCCGAGCGCCGCATTGCGCGCTACAAGAAGCTGTCGCCGCTCGATCCGCACGCGTTCTTTTTCGACACCGCCTTCATCATCGTCGCGCTACTCAAGCGCGACTATGAGAGTGCCGTCGTGGCGGGCCGCGCCGTGAGTGAGATGAATCCCTCCTTTTCAGCTGCTTGCAAACCTTATCTGGCGGCATTGGGGCATCTTGGCCAAAGCCAGGAGGCCGCCGTGGTACGGCGGCGGCTGCTGGCCATCGAGCCCGACTTCACGTTGGCGCGATACCTCCGCAGCTCGCCGCTGGAGCGCGAGCATGATCGCGAGCACGTCGCCGCCGGCCTTCGCCTAGCCGGCATCCCCGAGGGCGTGGCGGATGGCATGACCCATCATTCGGGCCCTGCCGCTGGCATTCTGTAGCGAACCGCCGGCCGTGAGGATTAGGGTTTGGTGACAAGCCGCCGCCGCACTATAGAACGGCGCCGGCGTGCTTCCGCATCCTTGAATGCCGGCTCTCAAAATCGGGACATCATGTTGACCGCCCCGCTCGTCACCCGCCTCGACCGCTACATCTTTCGTCAGCTCGCCGTGGCGCTGATCGCGGTGACAACCGGGCTGGCGGTGCTGATCTGGCTGACCCAGTCGCTGCGGTTCGTCGAACTGGTGGTCAATCGCGGCCTCTCGATCGGCGTGTTCCTGGAGCTTACCGGCTTGCTGCTGCCAAGCTTTATCGCGGTCATCGTGCCGATCACCAGCTTCGTCGTGGTGCAGTTCGTTTACCAAAGGTTGGCGGGGGATCGCGAACTCACCGTGATGCGCTCGGCCGGCCTCTCGCCCTACGCCCTGGCCCGGCCGGCCCTGGCGTTGGCCATCCTGGCGACGCTCGGCTGCTACCTGCTGAACATCTGGATCGTTCCGGCCAGCCTCAACAGCTTCCGGGAATTCCAATGGGAAATCCGCAACCGCGTCGCGGCGTTCCTGCTGCAGGAGGGCGTCTTCACCTCGATTTCCGACGATCTCACGGTTTATGTCCGGTTCCGCGACCGCGACGGCGCGCTTCGCGGCATCCTGGTCGACGACGCCCGCCAGCCCAATTCCCATGCCACCATACTCGCCGAGCGCGGACAGCTGATCGAGGGCGCCGCGGGCCCGCGCGTGCTGCTGCTGAACGGCTCGCGCCAGGAGATCGACCGGCTGACCGGCCGGCTGAAGATATTGACCTTCAACGAAAACGCGATCGACCTGTCGGAGGCGACGCATGGCGACGGCGCCCGGCCGCGCGATATGACCGAGGCCAATCTCGGCGAGCTGTTCGATCCGCACCCGGCCAATGCCCAGGATGTTTCGAAGTGGCGCGCCGAGGCCGATCGTCGGCTTTCCAGCCCGCTATCGACACTGTCCTTCGCGCTGGTGGCACTGCTTTCGGTCCTGACCGGCTCGTTTCGGCGCTTTGGCGGCATATTCCGGCCTTTGATTGCGGTCGGCGCGATCGTTGGTCTGCTGGCGCTCGGCCTCGCGGTGGGCAGCCTGGCGGCGCGCGACAACCGGCTGATCCCACTGATCTGGATCCAAGCCATCCTGCCCGGCGTGGTCTGCGCCTTGGCGTTGTTCGCGCCGCAGGTCTTCGCGCCGACAGCACGGCATCGCAGGCAAGGCGCTGATCCTGCGTCCGGGAAGATGCCCGCTTGAACATCGCGACCACTCTTTCGCTCTATGTCTCGCGGCAATTTCTGGCCGCGGTGCTGGCGATGCTGGCGGCGCTGTCGAGCCTGGTCGCGCTATTCGACTTCATTGAGCTGCTGCGCCGGTCGGCGTCGAAGGCGGATGCCACCTTCGGCCTGGTGTCGCAGATCGCGGCGCTGCGGCTGCCCTTCATCATGATTCAGATCCTGCCGTTCGCGGTCCTGCTCGGCGGCATCCTGGCGTTCTGGCGGCTGACGCGGTCGTCGGAGCTGATCGTCGCGCGGGCCGCTGGCATCTCGGCCTGGGGCTTTCTCGCCGCCCCCATGGTTTGCGCCCTGTTGCTCGGCGCGATCGGCGCCGGCGCGATCTCGCCGCTATCCTCGGCCATGCTGGCGCGGGCCGAAACACTGGACAACACCTATTTGCGCACTGGCGGCGGGCCGCTGGCGCTGTCGGGCGGGCAACTCTGGCTGCGCCAGTCCGACCATCAGCTGCTGTCGCCGGACGGCGCCGCGGGGGTCGCCATCCTGCACGCCAACGCGGTCAAGCTGATGGCCGACACGCTGACCAGTCAGGAGGTCAGCGTCTTCCGCATCGACGACAACGACCATTTGATGGAGCGGATCGAGGCCGCGACGGCGACGCTGCTGCCGGGAGCGTGGCGGCTGGAGCAGGCGCGACTCATCCGGCCCAACCAACTACCCGAACCCGCCCGCACGCTGACGCTGGCGACCGACCTCACCGTCACCCGCGTCCAGGACAGCTTCGCCTCGCCCGACACCCTGTCGCTGTGGGCGCTGCCAGGATTCATCTCCCTGCTGGAACGCTCCGGCTTTTCGTCACTCCGCCATCGGCTGCATTTCCAATCGCTGCTTGCTCTGCCGCTGCTGGCCGCGACCATGTCGCTGGTCTCGGCGGGCTTTTCGATGCGGCCGGCACGGCGCGGCGGGGTCGCCAAGATGATCGGCAGCGGGGTCGCCGCGGGTTTCGCTTTGTTCGTGATATCCAAGGTTGCGGAGGAG
>JANXRT010000450.1 GCA_025356735.1 Acetobacteraceae bacterium
TGGTGGTCTGGATGCGCATGTCCACGACCTGCGCCACCCGGTCCAAAATCGGGACCAGTAAATACAATCCGGGACCCCGGACGCCGGTGAAACGGCCCAGACGTAAAACCACGGCACGTTGCCATTCGTTAGCAACCCGGACGGAGCGGAGCAGAATGACCAGCACCGCCACGCCCAGAAAGATCATCAGCGGAAGAAGGATATTGGTCACGGCGAGCTCCATTCTGCCGGAGCCGCCAAGGCGTTAGCCTATTACTTGGCGGCGGACCGGGATACCGAACGGATGTCGGGCCGCGGCCGGCCGGAGGCAAGGCCGATTTCACGGTCCTGCGCCTCGATGATGGTTTTGGCAGGGTCGTCGCCGTCCAGCGTGGTCAGGGCCAAGCTAGGAACCTTGCGGTTGGAGGTGCGGCTGCCGTCCACATACTCCACGTCGAACATCACGAAACTGGATTCAATCTTGCGTTTGGGCGCCATCAGACAATTCCGATCAAATGAATTTACGCCCCTGCTTCCGTCAGGCCTGCTTCCGTCAGACAGCCTTCCCTCAGGATGGCCTAACCTTGGGCTGGCGTCTCACCAGGGGCTGGCTCGTCGGATGGGGTGTCGCTGTCGGCTGCGCCGGGTTCAAGGTCGGGCAGGCCGGCCTTGCGGCGAGCAACCTGTTCTTCCTTGTCACGGGCTTTTGTCTCAGCTTTCGCCTGCTTCGCGCGATTGCGCTCGGCACGTTGCTGGTTGTAATTCGGCTTGAATGCCACGCGGATCCTCCAGAGGCTGTAATCGGATGCGCTCTAGAGCAATCTCAGCCAGTTGGGAATCGCCAAGCGATCAGAAGCTGATGGGATTGCTCGCGAAACATTTGGGCAAAGCGATAATAAGGATCAAGGCGCCTCAGCGTAACAGAGAGGGTTGTCCCATACCGAGCTGGCTCTCCCGCACCACACGCTCATGTCCGTCACGGACATGTTTGACGCGGTAATTGCGGTTACCCTGCTCTTCCGGCAACACCCTCGTTACGGTGTAGGTACCACGTGGCACATTCCCGTCCAGGCTGCCTGGGAGAAATTCGACCTTCTGCCCGACAATGAACTTCTGAATTGCCATGATCGCCTTTCGAGAATACCCGGGCCGAAGTGCAATACTTCAGCCCGGGCCTAGCCTCAGGCGGACTGCAGATTGACCGCGGAGGTCTTGCCCTGCTGGCCGCGCTCGAGATCATAGCTAACCTTCTGGCCTTCCGTCAGCGACATACCGGATCGCTCGACAGCCGAAATGTGAACGAACACGTCTTTCGAGCCGTCATCCGGCAGAATGAAACCATAGCCCTTCTGGGCATTGAACCACTTCACGGTGCCTACGGACATCGTGTCTCTCCTATTAACGCCGGCGACCCGCGACGTGCGGGCCGTATCACTTTTTCTCAGTCTGGGTGAACCGGATGCGGCTGCGCATCGATCCGCGGTTGGCCCACAAAAGCGCCGATGCCTATATGTGCGCGTATTCCGACGCGAATGCCAGCCCTATCTATTCTTGGTTGCCGCGTGGCTGCCATACGCCTCGCGGCAGGTCCGTAATCAGACATTGAAACGGAAAAGCAGCACGTCGCCATCCCGGACCACGTATTCCTTGCCCTCCACCCGCATCCGGCCAGCCTCCTTGGCGCCGACCTCGCCCTTGAACGCGACGTAGTCGCCGAACGCTATGGTTTCCACGGCGATGAAGCCGCGCTCGAAATCGTTGTGGATCGCCGCCGCCGCCTGCGGCGCGCGGGTGCCGGCGGTGATCGTCCAGGCCCGCGTTTCCTTCGGGCCGACGGTGAAGTAGGTCACCAGCCCAAGCAGCCCGTAGCCAGCGCGGATCACCCGGTCCAGACCGCTGTCGGACAATCCCAGCCCCTCCAGGAATTCGCCCCGGTCGGCCTCCGGCAACTGGCTGACCTCGGCTTCGATCGCCGCCGAGACGATCACCACCCCGGCGCCCTCGGTACGGGCACGCTCGATCACCCGGACGGAATGCGCGTTGCCGGTGGCCGCGGCGGCTTCCTCGACGTTGCAGACGTAAAGAACCGGCTTAGAGGTCATCAGCTGCAGCCGCCGCACCGCCTCCTCATTGCCTTTCGCGACCGCGGTCCGCGCCGGAAAGCCCTTTTGCAGGGCGACGACGATCGGCTCCATGATCTCGACCAGGGACAGAGATTCCTTGTCCCCGCCGCGGGCCTTCTTCTGCGCGGCGACCAGGCGCCGTTCCAAGCCGTCGAGATCGGACAGCATCAGCTCGGTCTCGACCGTCTCGGCATCGCGGATCGGATCGACGCTGCCCTCGACATGGGTGATGTCGCCGTCCTCGAAGCAGCGCAGCACGTGGATGATGGCGTCCACCTCGCGGATGTTGGCCAGGAACTGGTTGCCCAGCCCCTCGCCCTTGGAGGCGCCGCGCACCAGGCCGGCGATATCGACGAACTCCAGCGTGGTCGGCAGGATCTGCTTCGATTTGCCGATTGCAGCCAACGCCGCCAGCCGCGGATCGGGCACCGCCACCCGGCCGGTGTTCGGCTCGATCGTGCAGAACGGGTAGTTCGCCGCCTGCGCCGCGATGGTCGCGGTCAGCGCGTTAAACAGGGTCGACTTGCCGACGTTGGGCAGCCCGACGATGCCGCAGTTGAAGCCCATTACCGTGCATCCTGTGTCAGCAAGGCGACCTTGGTCATGAAATCCTCGGGTTTTCCCTGTGCCAGCAGCGCAGCCGCGTCGGCCACGCTATCTAGCAGCGGCAGCAGCCAGTCGCGGTCCAGCTTGGCGAAATCGCCCAGCACGTGTCCGGTGACGCGGTCCTTGTGGCCCGGATGGCCGATGCCGAGCCGCACCCGCCAGTAATCCGGCGTGCCGAGCATCCGGTCCATGCTGCGCAACCCATTATGTCCCGCGGCGCCGCCGCCACGCTTCACCCGAACGCGACCAGGCGCCAAGTCAAGCTCGTCATGGAACGCGGTGATGTCCTCGACTGCAAGCTTGAAGAACGAGGCCGCCGCCTGGACGCTCTCTCCGGACGCGTTCATGTAGGTGGCAGGCTTCAGCGCCAGTATCTTCTCGCCGCCCAGCACGCCATCCGCGACCCAGCCCTTGAACCGCTGCCGCCACGGGCTGAACCCGTGGCGGATGGCGATCGTGTCGATGGCCATGAAGCCGATATTGTGCCGTTGCCGGGCCATGCCCGGCTCGGGGTTGCCGAGGCCAACCCAAAGCCGCACGCCACCGGCTCCCGTCCCGAAGGACTACTTCTTCTTGGCGGGCGCCTTGGCCGGAGCGGCCTTGGCCGGCGCGGCCTTCGCGGCGGCAGCCGGGGCCGCGGCCCCGGCGCCAGGCTCGGCGGCAACCTCAAGAATCTTGGCCGGCGGCGAGACCGTCGCTATGACGAAGTCACGGTCGGTGATCACCGGCCGCAGGCCCTCGGTCCCAAGCAGGTTCGACCACCTTATGGTGTCGTTGAAATCGAGCCCGGTCAGGTCGGCTGTGAACTGCTCGGGAATGCTGTCCGGATCGGCCGACACCTCGACCGTGTGGCGAACCACGTTCAGCACCGCGCCGCGCTTGATCCCGGGGCTCGCCAGCTCGTTCTCGAAATGCACCGGGATGTCGACCCGGATGGTCTCGCCGGTCGCCAGGCGCTGGAAATCGACGTGCAGCGGCGTATCCGACACCGGATGGTGCTGCACGTCGCGGATCAGCGCGCGGGTCGCGACCCCGTCCACGGTGATCTCGTACAGCCGGGACTGCCAGCCACCGCGATGCAACTCCCGCAGCACGGCGCGCGGATCGAGCGAGATCAACGTCGCCGGCTCCCTCGCGCCATAGATGACGCCAGGCACCCTGCCGTCCCTCCGAGTCGCCCGCGCCGCCCCCTTACCGGCCCGCGGACGTGCCTCGGCCTCGATTGAAACCCGATTGGCCATGTCTCGCTCCTGCAAATGACAAAACGCCGGCCTCCAGGGGTGCCAGCGCGGTCGGGCGTTTAGCGGCAACCGAAGAAATAAGCAAGGTTGGGCTCTGCCCAAACCCGCCCACGTTCAAGCATCGGGAGAAGCGCTCCTGGATCCGCCTAACTAGGAGGCGGGTAGCAGCTGCTCTGCCAATGTTGCCCAGTAGCTTGCGCCCACCGGCAGGATATCGTCGTTGAAGTCGTATTTCGGATGATGAACCATCGCCTCGTCCGGGCCGCGCCCGGCGCCCAGCATGATGTAGGCCCCTTGGCAGGCGTTCAGCATGAAGCTGAAATCCTCGCCGCCCATCGTCGGCTGCGCCATGTGCCGAACGCGTGGCTCGCCTTGAACCGTTTCAGCGGCATGGCGCGCCAGGGCCATCGCCGTCGGATCGTTCACCGTCGCCGGATAGGTTCGCTCGAACCGAACCACGGCGACCGCGCCGAAGCCCTCGGCGATGCTGGTGGCCAATCGGCGAACGCCATTCTCCAGGATGTCCCCGACCTCCGGCTTGAACCATCGCGCCGTGCCCATCATGCGCACGGTCTCTGGAATGACGTTGTAGATGTGGCCGCCCTGGATGCTGCCGATGGTGACCACGCCACCCTGCATCGGCTCAACGTTGCGCGCGACGATGCTCTGAAGCGCCTGGACGATGGCGGCGCTGACGACGATCGGGTCGATGCCCATGTGCGGCTGCGCGCCGTGGCTGCCTTTGCCCGTGATGTCGATCTCGATGTTGGCGACCGCCGCCATGATCGGCCCGTCGCGCCACATGAACACGCCCTCCGGCGTTGCCGGCCAGTTGTGCATGCCATAAACCTGCCGCATCGGAAACCGGTCGAACAGCCCCTCCTGCACCATGATTCGGCCGCCGGCCAGGTTCTCCTCGGCCGGCTGGAAGATCACATGGACGGTGCCGGCGAAATTACGTGTTTCGGCCAGATACTTCGCCGCACCCAGCAGCATGGTGGTGTGGCCGTCATGCCCGCAGGCGTGCATCACGCCCGGATGGAGGCTGGCATAGGCGTGGCCGGTTTCCTCATGGATCGGCAGCGCGTCCATGTCGGCCCGCAACCCGATCGACCCGCCAGGCTGGCGGCCGCGAATCACGCCGACCACGCCGGTGGTCGCCATCCCTGTGTGCACCTCATCGACGCCGAAACCGCGTAGCAGTTCCTGCACCCGGGCCGAGGTACGGGTTTCCTGCAACGCCAGCTCCGGGTGTTGGTGCAGGTCGCGCCGCCATGCGGTCATGTCGGCGTGGTAGTCGGCAATGCGGTTGATCACGGGCATCGGTGAACTCCAAAAAGGAAAGCGCCGCAGGCAAGAAAAGTATGGGGCTCTGCCCCAAACCCCGCCGGGGTAGCGCCCCGGTGCGCATCCCTTAAGTCGAGGGGTTCCAAGGAGCAACGGCCCCCATGCTTGAAGGTGGGCGGGTTTGGGCAGCGCCCAAGCTTTCTTACTGCCTACGGCGTTTAGTAGCAGCTTACCGTATCAACCCACCCAACGGACTCGAAGGCTCAGCGCCGAGCCTACGCGGCATCCGCCCGGCCAGATACGACAACCGCCCGGCCTCAACGGCGGCCTTCATCGCCCGCGCCATCAGGATCGGATCACGGGCGTGCGCGATGGCCGAGTTCATCAGCACCGCGTGGCAGCCGAGTTCCATGGCGATGGCGGCGTCCGACGCGGTGCCGACGCCGGCATCGACCAGCAGCGGCACGCTCGATTGCTGGATCATCATGTGGATCATCGCCGGGTTCTGGATGCCGAGGCCGGAGCCGATCGGCGCGCCCAGCGGCATGATCGCCACGGCGCCGAGGTCTTCCAGCTTCTTGGCGGCGATCGGGTCGTCGGCGCAATAGACCATGACCTCGAAGCCGTCGCGGATCAGCGCGCGGGTTGCCTCCAGCGTGGCTTCCATGTCGGGGTACAGCGTCGGTGGCGGGCCGAGCACCTCGAGCTTCACCAGGTTCCAGCCGCCGGCCTCGCGCGCCAGGCGCAGCGTGCGGACAGCATCGCCCGCGGTATGGCAGCCGGCGGTGTTGGGCAGATAGGTGTAGCGCTTGGGATCGACATGGTCCTGCAGCATTGGCGCCTTGGGATCGGACAGGTTGACCCGGCGCACCGCGACCGTCACGATCTCGGCACCCGAGGCCTCGATCGCCGCCGCGGTCTCCTCCAAATCCGTGGATTTGCCGGTGCCGACGATCAGCCGGGAGCGGAAGGTCCGGCCCGCCACCGACCAGGTATCATCCGTGGCATGGGTTGCGTTCGGTTGGATGATGCCATCCATGCTCTAGCCTCCGCCGATGAAGTGCACGATTTCCAGACTGTCCCCCGACATCAACGCGGTGTCGGCGTAGATCGACCGGGGCACGATCTCCTGGTTGCGCTCGACCGCGACCTTGCGCAGGTCAAGTTCCAGCACGGCCAGCAGCCCGGCGACGCTGAGTGGGCCCGGAAATAGCCGCGCCTCGCCATTGAGCGACAGGTGGATGGTATCTTGCATGGATGCAATCCTATGCCGAACCCGAATTGCGGGAAAGCCGCGCCGCAGAAATCTGCATTGACGATTTGGCGGAACTATGGGACAGCATTGGCCTTGACTATCGACGGCGTTGACGTAGCATCTTGCTTCGCCTAATTACGTCGAATCTGTATCTGGTCGGCAACAAGCCGCCCGCTCTCTCATCCCAATCCGGGTCAGGTTCCGCCATCGTCTCGATGGCAGGCATTTGCCGCATAGGCATTCCGCACCTTTCCCCGCGACGGATCACGTCAAGGCATCCCATGCACCTCGCCGAACTCAAGGCAAAATCCCCCGCTGACCTGCTCAGCTTCGCCGAATCGCTTCAGGTTGAGAACGCGTCGTCGCTGCGCAAGCAGGACATGATGTTCGCGATCCTGAAGAACCTGGCCGAGAACGACCAGGCCATCCATGGCGAGGGCACGCTCGAAATCCTGCCGGACGGTTTCGGCTTCCTGCGCTCGCCGCAGGCCAACTACCTGCCGGGTCCGGACGACATCTATGTCAGCCCGACCCAGGTTCGCCGCTACGGGCTGCGCATCGGCGACAGCGTCGAGGGCCAGATCCGCGCGCCGCGCGACGGCGAGCGCTACTTTGCGCTGCTCAAGCTCAACACGATCAATTTCGAGGATCCGGAAGCGGTCAAGCACCGCATCAACTTCGACAACCTGACCCCCCTGTATCC